>CALENB010000255.1 GCA_937910235.1 uncultured Myxococcales bacterium
GGCCAGGCGCTAAAACCCCGGGAAAACACGGCCTGAGGCGTGCCGAGCGGTTTGGGCGCGCCGTTGTCGAACAGCACCTGCAGCTCTGGCTCGCTCTCCCACTGCTTCTTGGCCGCCGCGTAGTCTTTGACGTTGCCCCAGCGCGAGGCCGGCATCTTGATGCTGGTGCCATAGAGCTTCTTGGTGACCTCGGGGACCAGCAGCTCGAGCAGACCGCCGATGCTGGGCTTCTCGTGGGCGACGTAGATGTCGAGAAACGCCTTCCACTCCGCGATGACCTGCGGCGCGAAGCCGTCCGAGTGCACGCCGTTGTAGACGACAAAGCGCCGAATTGGGGCGCTGGTGAACTGATTGAGCAACGTGGAGAAGAAGGGGCCGGTCTGCTCGTCTTGCCACGCGCTCGCCAGAAACACCGGGACCTCGATCTGGTTGACGAACAGCGACGGGTTGAGGGGATCGATGAGCTCCGGCTGGTAGTACTCAGACGACTCCGCCTGCGCGACGTTGTTGACCCGCTGCCAGTGCAGCAGCTGGTTCTCTGCGCACACAGTGTCGCCGCCGTCGACCCGGCCCTGCTCCCAGCCCTGGCCGTAGGGGGCCGCCTTTTTGTAGACGCGCTCGATCCAACCGAGGGCGAACCCCTTGTTGAGGATGCCGCCGGGCACCAGCGTCGTCGCGGTGTTGCCGATCACGCTCACCGGCGTGATGGCGGCGAGGCTCGGCGGCTTCATCTTCGCGACAAAAAGCTGCGTGATGCCGGGGTAGGACAGCCCTACCATCCCGACCTTGTGGAAGGCCACCCAGGGCTGCGCGGCGACGGCCTCGATGATGTCGTAGCCGTCGAGCAGCTGCAGCGTCTCGAAGTAGTCATACGCGCCGCCTGAGCAGCCCGTGCCACGCATGTTGACGCTGACCGTGGCGTAGCCCGACACGGCCGCGACCATGGCGTTGGGATCGGAGGGCGCGTCGCACAGCACCGGGATGGCGTCGCAGTAGAACTCCTGCTCTTTGCTGACCACTTTGCTGCCCGGACGACCCGGATCATAGCCAGAATAGTTGACGATCGTCGGGTACGGGCCGTCCTTCGCCGGGCCGGGCAGGGTGGCGAAGTAGGCGAGCGTCGTGCCGTCGCGCATCTTGATGTAGCCGTTGCCGGGCTCGATGACCTGGGCCGCGTAGAACGCCTGATTCGGGAGGCTGCCGGCGACGCTGAGGACCGTGATGGGCCCGGAGAGCTCGTCTGGCGTGGCGGTGTGCACCTTGTAGCCGACGCCAGCGGGCACCTTGCGGAAGATGAGGCCGCCGAGCTTGTCGGCCTCGGCTTTGGCGATCTCTTTGCCAGCCGCGTCGCGCAGCTCGAGGGTGATGCCAGGCTTTGCGTGGGTGACGAAGACCTGCTCGACGCTGCCGCGTGCTTTGAAGGTCGCTGTGCCGTTGTCGACGAACGTGTCTGCGGTGGCCCCGTCGCCGTTGGCCCCGTCGCTGTTGGCCCCGTCGCTTGTGGCGCCGTCGGCTCCCGCGCCCGCGTCCGTCGCGCCCGCGTCCGTCACCCCAGCGTCCGTGGCGTCGGCTGTGCCAGCTGGCTTGTCGTCGTCATCGGCGCCGCACGCGCTGGCAACCAGCGCCAACGCCAGCATCGCAGCGACGGTGTTGAGCTTCCCGCGGGATCGCGAAACGAGGGGCAGGGCAACAGTCATGGGTAGATCTCCAGGCGGCAGGTAGCGCCGGGAGATGTAGCCCTACGCGGTCCGACTCGCAAGCCAATTCGCTGGCACGTGGGGCACAGCGTCCCCCGGTCGTCGTCGTCGTCGTCAACGCTCAGCCGCTCAGCCGCTCAGCCGCTCAGCCGCTCAGCCGCTCAGCCGATCAGGCGGTTGAGCGTCGCGCTGGGCCGCATGGCCTTCGCCGCGAGGGCCGCGTCGGGCTGGTAGTAGCCGCCCATGTCGACGGGAGCGCCCTGCACCGCAGCGAGCTCGGCCACGATGGTCGCTTCGTTGTCGGCCAGCTGCTTGGCCAGCGGCGCAAAGTAGGCCGCCAACTCGGGGTCCTTGCGCTGCGCGGTCAGCGCAGCCGCCCAGTACATGGCGAGGTAGAAGTGGCTGCCACGGTTGTCGAGCTCACCGCAGCGCCGTGATGGGGACTTGTTGCCGAGCAGGTAGGTCGTCGTCGCGTCGTCGAGCGTCTCGCCGAGCACGCGCGCTTTGGGCAGCTCGAAGCGCTCGCCGAGGTGATCGAGCGAGACCGCCAGCGCCAAGAACTCACCCAGGGAGTCCCAGCGCAGGTGGTTCTCTTTGGTGAACTGCTGCACGTGCTTGGGGGCCGACCCACCAGCGCCGGTCTCGAACATGCCGCCGCCGTTCATCAGCGGCACGATCGACAGCATCTTGGCGCTGGTGCCCACCTCCAGGATGGGGAACAGGTCGGTCAGAAAGTCGCGCAGCACGTTGCCCGTGACGCTGACGGTGTCGTCGCCGGCCCTGATGCGCTCGAGCGACAGCTTCGTCGCCGCCTCCGGCGCCAGGATCAGCAGCTCTAGCCCCGCCGTGTCGTGGTCCTTGAGGTACAGCTCCACCTTCTTGATCAGCTCCGCGTCGTGCGCGCGGGTCTTGTCGAGCCAGAACACCGTCGGCACCTGCGTCGCCCGGGCGCGCGTGATGGCGAGCTTGACCCAGTCGCGAACCGGTAAGTCCTTGACCTGGCAGGCCCGCCAGATGTCGCCGGCCTCGACTGGGTGGGACGTCAGCGTGACGCCGGCGCCGTCCACCACGCGCACCACACCAGCGGTCGCGATCTCGAACGTCTTGTCGTGCGAGCCGTATTCTTCGGCTTTTTGCGCCATCAGGCCGACGTTGCTCACGCTGCCCATGGTCGTTGGGTCGAGGGCGCCGTGCAGCTTACAGAACTCAAAAACCTCGTGGTAGACACCGGCGTAGCTGCTATCTGGGATGACCGCTTTTGTCTCCTGCAGCTTGCCGGCTGCGTTCCACATGCAGCCCGACGTGCGGATCATCGCTGGCATCGACGCGTCGATGATGACATCGCTCGGCACATGCAGGTTCGTGATGCCCTTGTCGGAGTCGACCATCGCCACGCCGGGACCGCTGGCGTACGTCGCCGCGATGTCGGCCTCAATCGCCGCGCGCTGCGCTGCCGGCAGCGCAGCGAGCTTGGCCACCAGATCGCCAAAGCCGTTGTTCACGTCGACGCCCAACTCCGCAAAAGTCGCGCCGTGCTTGGCGAACAGCTCCGCGAAGTAGACCCGCACGCCGTGGCCGAAGATGATCGGGTCGCTGACCTTCATCATCGTCGCTTTCAGGTGCAGCGAGAACAGGACGCCTTGCGCGCGTGCGTCGGCGACCTGCGCTGCGAGGAACGTCACCAGCGCGGTCTTGCTCATCACGGTGGCGTCGAGGATCTCGCCGGCGAGCAGGTCTAGTCCGCCCTTCAGCAGCGTCACGGCGCCGTCTGCGGCGACGTGCTCGATACGCGCCGTCGTCGCGGCGTTCAGCGTCACGGACTGCTCATTGGCGCGGAAATCACCGCCGCTCATGGTCGCGACGTGAGATTTGGTGTCGGCCCGCCACGCACCCATGCTGTGCGGATGCTGCCGCGCGTAGGCCTTCACCGCCTTGGGCGCGCGGCGGTCGGAGTTGCCTTCTCGAAGCACCGGGTTCACGGCGCTGCCCTTGATCTTGTTGTACCGCGCGAGGATCGCCCGCTCGGCGTCGGTCTGCGGCTCGTCGGGATAGTCCGGCAGCCCGTAACCCTTGGCCTGCAGCTCCGTAATCGCGGCCTTCAACTGCGGCACCGAGGCGCTGACGTTTGGCAGCTTGATCACGTTCGCTTGCGGCTGCTTCACCAACACACCGAGCTCGGCCAAGGCGTCGTGCTCCACCTGCGAGGCGTCCAGATAGTCCGAGAAAGCCGCGAGAATCCGGCTCGCCAGCGAGATGTCGCGGGTCTCGACGTTGACCCCGGCCGGCGCTGTGAAGGCGCGAATGATCGGCAGCAACGACCAAGTCGCGAGCGCTGGCGCCTCATCGGTCTGTGTGTAGATGATGGTCGGTTTGGACGTGGAC
>CALENB010000256.1 GCA_937910235.1 uncultured Myxococcales bacterium
CCACGACGTTGCCGCGGACGCTGACGTCGCTCACGCCGCGCAGATCGATCGCACCACCGTAGATGCGGTTGCCTGAGATGATGGGCCCGTGCAGAAGCTTGCCGCCGCCGCTCGTCGTCGAGGCCATGATGATGCGTCCACAGCGCACGCACAGGTTGTCGCGGATATGGATGGGGTTGGGCGCGTCAGTGTCGTGCGGAGACGCCGCCCAGAAAAAGCCTGGGGTGTCGATCATCACATTGTTGTCGATACGCGCGCCGACGGACCCGCCCGCCTTCGCCGACTGCGGCCATAGACGCCCAAAGGCTCTGATCTTCGTGTCTTGGAAGCAGTTGTGGTGCAACCAAGGGTTCAGCACGTAGAGGGACCAGGTGGCGACCCCTTCCGTATGGCCGGCGAGACTGGCCTTGGCGCCGACGCGCAGCGCCACGTTGTAGGCGTATTCCGCGTTGGCGGCCGTGCTGAAGTGAACTGTGGACCCGTTGGTGTCGCGAAAAAGGCAGCGCCGCACTTTACAGTCCTGACACTGCGTGAGGCTGATGGCGTCAGCGGCCTGATCTCGAAAGACGCAGTGCTCAACGATAAACCCCACCGCCTTTGACGCGTTGTCGCCGGCGATCAGGGTCTGATTGCCCTGCCAAAAAGAGACGGTGTCGTTGTGGCTGCGATTTCCGTCGAAGACCACGTGATCGATGCGAATCCCCGGTGCAGACGCGAGGATGAAAGGAAACGCGGTGATGGCCTTCGCCCCAGCGTCGAACGCGCGGAACAAGCCCGGGTAGACCGTGATGACGGCGCCTTTCACGACGGTCACTTTGTGCAAGACGGCGCTCACCGCCGCCTGCCCCTTCATGCTCGGGTCGGCGACGGTCAGCCCCATGCCAACAGAGAAGACGTTCGGCTGGGCGACCTCAAAGGAGAACGCCCCCTTCGCCACGCCCTTCGTCAAGGTCGCGGTTCGCTCGTCGCAGCGCTTAAGAACGGCCTCGCCGGTCCCCGTGCGTGTGAGTCGCTGACCCTCGAGGAGCGTGATGGACCGGCAGACTACGTAGGTCTTGCCACCGGTGAACGCGACGACTCCGTTCTTGCCTGCCTTGGCGACGAGGGCCAGCAGCGCTGCGGTGTCATCGGTCTCGCCGTCGCCTTTCAGGCCGTGTTCGTCGGCCAAAAGCGCGCCTGTTGGTGCCACGAGCAGCTCCGTGAGCGGCGTCGCGTCCCAGGCGCAGGCCACGTCCGGCGCCTCGTACACCTGCCGCTTGGTGAGGCCGTCGGCGTGTGTGGGATCGTCGTTTTTGAGGTCGGTCCACTGACACGGCAGCGCCGGCGTATTGTCGACGTCGAGCGCCGCTGCGCCATCCCCGAGGCCATCGACCGAGGCGACGCTGGCGTCCCCGACATCCGCGGCCCGAACCTTAGCGCCGGCGTCCGCTGCGTCTGCGACCTCAGGTCGACCTGCGCAGCCGCCGGAAATCAGCACGACAAGCAGGACCACGAGGCGCACGGCAAGACACCGGCCGTCCAAGACGCCATGGTCGATCTCGACCCCAGGTGACCGACAGCCGCGGCGATCAGCTCGGTCGTTGCCCCCGCCCGCGGGCGCCCGATCACCCCGGTGTGTCAGCGCGGCGAGCGCCGGCGATGCTGGGTTCTCCATGATCGCTACCCTCATGCGGTATGGGACCGCGGTTCAGCGCGCTGACGGCGCGCTCGTTGCGCTTCGGGGACGCATCCTGACAATTCAGCACCGGTTTGCCCAGAGGGAGACGTGCAAGCGCGCCGCTTCAGAACCGGCTCGAGGCGCGCTCGCACCCGGCAGTCTGGGTGCCGTTGGGAGACGAACGGCTGCCGCGCCGGACCGCACGGAACGATCGACCGCTACGCGGGCGCCACGGCGATACTCATCCCACGCCGCGGACTTCGCGGCCTACATTGACGAAACGGACCGCTTGTGGACGGAGAGCTGCGGAGCGCCCGCTCAAAGTATTGGTAATTGCAAAGACTCTTGACGATGCAAATCACGAGTCGGTAGGCTCACCAGCCGATGATACGACCAGGTTTCTGCCATGGAGGAGCCCGAGATGAACAGCCAATCTCATCGATTCGCCCGATTCGCCCCACTCACCGCGCTCGTCGTGCTCGGCGCGATGGTCTCCACCGTCGCCACAGCTCGCGCCGCGCAGCCGGGCGACCGCGTCGACCTGCGGGTGTTGGTGCTCTCCGCCAACGGCGCCGAGTCGTCTTTTCAGGCCTGGACGGCGGCGCTGCGACGGGAAGGGGTGCCGTTTGACACGCTCGTGGCCAACACCGCGGCGCCCATCACCGCCGCGACGCTCGCGGCGAGCCCGACCCACGCGCGCTACCAGGCCGTGGTGCTCGCCACAGGCGGGCTGCTCGACTGCACGGCTGCAGGCTGCTTCTCCGCGCTTGACGCCGCGGAGTGGGCGGCGCTGGACGCTTACCAAGTGCGCTTCGGCGTCCGCCGAGTGACCGCGTATGCGTACCCGACGCCAGAGTACGGCCTCAACTACCCGTTCTTCGCGGGCGAGGCTGGCGGCACGACGGGCAACGTCACGGCCGAGGGCGCCGCGACGTTTGGCTCCTTGGCTGGGCCAGTGCCGATCGATGGCGGCTCCTGGAGCTACTTCGCCGCCCCGCTGCTGGATGCTGGCGTGAAGACCCTCGTCGCCGGGCCGACGGCGCCGGACGGCACACCCTCCGCGCTTGCGAGCGTGCACACGCGGCCGAACGGGATCGAAGAGCTCGTCGTGACGGTCGCCACCAACCCCTACCAGCTGCACGCCATGCTGCTCGCGCACGGGCTGCTTGAGTGGGCCACTGGCGGGATTCACGTGGGGCACAATCGCAACTACTTCATCCTGCACATCGACGACATCTTCCTCGGTGACGACCGCTGGGACGCGGACGCAAACGTCACGCATGAGGACGACGGCGCGACGATTCCCGTGGTGCGTATGCTGCCGTCGGACGTCGATCGCGCGCTCGCGTGGCAGACCAGCACCGGCCTCAAGCTCGATCTTGTGTTCAACGGCGCCGGCAGCGACGAGGCCATCGAGGCCAACGGCACGGACCCGCTGACGACGAGCCTGCTCGCCAACCGCGCCTCATTCCGCTGGATCAACCACACCTTCACGCACCCCAACCTCGACACGATGACGCAAGCGCAGATCGTGGCGGAGATTCGCAAGAACATCCGCTGGGGCAAGGACCACGGCATCGCGTTTCACGCGCGCGAGCTGGTCACGGGGGAGCACTCCGGTCTCCACAACCCCGTGATGGCGGCCGCGCTGACCCAGGCGCGCATCCTCTGGACGGGATCGGACAACTCGCGCGAGCCCCTGCCCTACGCGGTCGGGCCGGCGATGACGGTGCCGCGCCATCCGGCGAACGTGTATTACAACGTCGGCACGCTCGTGGAGCAGCTCGACGAGTACAACTGGATCTACTTTGAGAACTGCACCAACACGCCGACGCACACCTGCCGCAGCGCGATGGCGACGTATCAGGAGTACGTCAAGAGCGAGGCGGACATCATGATGCGCCACCTGCTGACGAACGACCCGCGACCACACTACTTCCATCAGTCGAATCTCGCCGAGGATGGCACGCTGTACCCGGTGATAGGCGAGGTGCTGTCGCGGTACGCGTCGCTGCTGAGCGTTCCGCTGATCCAGCCTCTGTTCCGCGAAAGCTCGAAGTTTCTGGGCTGGCAGCTGGACTGGCAGGCCAACCTCGACACCGGCGCCGGCACGCGGGCTGAGGTGTGGCTGGAGGATGGCAAAATTCGCATGACGAGCGCGACGCAGGTGCGCATCCCGGTCACGGGCTACACCGCTGGCAGTTTGTACGGCGGTGACCGCTCTGGCTGGATCCTCGTGAAGGCCGGCACGACCAAGGTGGTGGCGGCGGATCCAACGCTGACTTGCGCACATCCGCTGACGTTCGCGAAGTGGCAGACGACGCTCGCGACATGGGCCGCGCTGCAGGACGCGGCGACCAACCCGACTGTCGCGGCGAAGTACGCTGCCAAGATCACGACGCTGGAGGCGAAGATCGCCTCGCTGGCGTGGACAGCCACTTGCCCCTAGCGCGCTGAGTTTCCGGGGTCGCGGCGCACGTTGAGCGCGCTGCCCAGCAGCGGTGGCGGCGTTGGGCTCACCCCCGCCAGTGCAGAAAACGCGTCCAGACCTGAAGGGTTGACCACGCCACCAGCGCGAAGCCGATGGCGGCGACGACGCGCTGCTGGCGGGGCACCCAAGTCTCCAGTCGTCGCCAGCCCATCGCCACGCCGACAGCGAGCGCCGGCAGCGCCGGTAACAGGTACCGATAGTCGCGCGTGCCGCCGCCCCATGGCGTGTGGTGCATCGAGAGGGCGAGGATCCAGGGCAGCAGCGCGACCCCGATTCGCCACGTGTCCCGGTGTAGCAGCCCGACCACCCCGAGCAGCCAGACGGGCGACTGGACCAAGAGCCCGGCGCCGTGCCCTGCCCCGAACAGCACCCACAGGCCGGAGAGCGGCGAGCGGTCGAAGGTGCTGGACCGGCCACGGGCGAAGGCGAAGTTCTGCTGAAAGTCGTAGCCGACCGCCCACGCGCTGCCAAACGCGGCGTGGTGGTACCACGCGACCAGCGCCGCGATGGGGGCCGCGCCGAGCAGCCAGAGCGGCCAACGCCGAGGCGACGCCAAGAGCAGCACCATCGGCACCACCGAGAGCACCAGCAGGTAGTCCGCCGCGACGGCGAGCGCGCCGCCCGCACCGCCGACGAGCGGCAGCCACAGCCCGCGCCAGCGCGCCACCGGCGTCAGCGGGTCCTGGAGGGACTGCGCCGTCACGTCACGTCGCAGCGCCAGCCAGAGGCCCAGCAGCGCCGTGCCAGCGGTCACGTGACTGAAGAGCATGGTGCTGTAGGGCCCCCAGAGGCTGCCGACCGCCAGCGCGATGACGACGCTCCGCCGGCGCCACGGCGCCACACCGACGTCCGCCATCAAGGCCAGCAGCAGGCCCAATCCGAGCAGTCCGACGAGGCGCGCGTGCCAGGCCACTGTCAGCGCGGTGCCTTGTAGGCCAATCAGCGCAGGTCCATCCCGCAGCCGCGCCACGTACGTCTTGGCGTAGTTGGTGCGGGCCGGCTGCACAGCGATTTGCCCGGATTCACGGCTCCAGGCGCTCAGTGATCCGTCTAGCTGCGCCCCCAGCCAGACCGCGGGGACCGCCACGAAGGCGGTGCCGGGAGGCCGGTCACTGTACGCATGGCCAGCGCGGCGGGCGACGTCGACACGCAGGCACAGATCTCGATCGGGGTCGATTCGCGATTCGTGCCGCAACGCCAGGGCGCGAGCGAGGGCGAGATGTGACCCGTCATTGCTGCTCACGAGCCCGGTGCCCGGCAGCCAAGAGAGCGCGAACAACCCAACCATCATCACTGCCACGGGCCAACGCCGCTGCCAGCGCTCACGCCAGCCTTGGCGGCCACCGCGCGTCGGTCCAGAGTTCGGGTGTGCGCCGCTGAGCTGGTCGTCATCCTGTCGCATTACACCCCCGAGGCTCGCACTATGCCGCACCACAGGGGTCGACAACAGCCGTGCGACGCGGCTTCATGCAGGGAGAAGGAGCCTACCGATGACCACACATCTCCACTTCGAGTCCCTGCCTGGCATCGCCGGCAGCTACCTTCGAGCGGCGGTCGGCCGGCGGCCGGGCCTCGCGCCGGGCGGCACGATCGCCCGCATCGAAGCCAGCCTCGCGCCGGTTCGCCCCGACGCCGCCCTGCTCGCGCGCTACAACGAGCTGTGTGGATTCAGCGGGCGAGAGGCGCTGCCGCCAACCTACCTGCACGTCCTCGCGGTGCCGCTGCACATGGCGATGCTGACCCATCCCGATTTTCCGCTCGCGACGCTTGGGCTCGTGCATGTGGCCCAACGAATCGAGCAGTACACGCCAATCCTGGTCGGCGCCGCCGTCTCCCTTCATTGTGAAGTAGAAGGACACAAACCGGCACGTAAGGGCGTTACTTTTGACTTGATCACGGAGGGACGCGTTGACGGCAAGCTGTGTTGGCGCGGCGTGACGACGGTCCTAGCGCGCAGCGACGTCGGTCGCGCTGAGCCACCCACCACGACGGGAGGCCCTGCTCCGACGATCCCCGCGCCCGGCCTCCACGTCACTCAGTGGCGCATTCCTGAGAATTTAGGACGTAAATACGCCGCTATCGCAAAGGATCGAAACCCAATACATCTCCATGCGGCCGCGGCCAAGATGTTCGGTTTCAGGCGCGCCATTATCCATGGCATGTGGACCATGGCGCAGGCGCTCGCGGCGCTTGAGTCGACGTGGCCACCGGCGCCGACGCTGTTCACCTGTGAATTCAAACGACCAATTTTCCTGCCTTCTTCCGTGGACTTTGCACACAAAGCGCTACCTGATGGCGGACAGGCCTACGCGGTCTGGCGACCGGGCACCGACAAGGTGCATCTGCATGGCCTCATCGTGCCGCTGCCGGCGACGACAGGGCACGATGAGGGCTGAACGCAGACCCTAGTCCTCGGAGACGGCGCTCTGGCTCGCCATCGCCGCGAGCGCGGCGCCGACCTCGGCGTGAACCCGCTGCACAGACGGTCGCGAGGCGACGCGTCCGATCCACGCGGCGACGTTCGGGTAGTCAGCGAGGTCGATGCCCTGATGGCTCAGACCCATGGCGCCAACGGCTGGCGCGATGTCCGCCATGGTGAAGCGCTCCTCCAGCAGGAACGTCCGGCCGGTCAGCTCCTTGTTGAAGAGCCCGAGGGCGACGCGGGCGGCGTCCAGCGTGCGCGCTACGAGCCCGGGATCCTGGGCTTCTGCGGGCTTCATGCCTTCGAAGAACAACGCGGAGCTGCGCTCGATCAAGTAAAGATCGCCGAGTCGGTCGTAGAAGCGCGCCTGGCGTGACGCGTCGACACCGTCCGGGACGAGCTGCGAGTCACCCTCAAACTTGCCGTCGAGGTACTCGATGATGATGCTGGACTCCGGCACCACGTGGTCGTCGTGCTCCAAAAACGGGATCTTGCAGAGCGGGTTGGTGTGCGTGCGATAGGCCTCGCGAACCGCGGGATCGAAGAGGTTGGTGTTGATGGGCTCAAAATCGAGACCCTTCTCGTACAGCGCGATGAGCGCCTTGCGGCTGTTGGGGGAGAGCGGGTGGTAGTGAAGCTTCAACATGATGGACTCCAAGACGACATGACGTCGGGGTGATCTGAGAGGAGACGGGGGCATACGCGGGGGCATACGCGGGGGCATACGCGGGGGCGTACGCGGGGGCATACGGTGACGGAATATCGGGATGAACCCGGCAGGGACGCGGGGGCGTCAGGTTGATTGAGGGGGACTTGTTGCGCCTAGTGCTAGGACGGAGGTTATGTCTGGGGCGACGCCGAGCTTCTCGGCACGCGCAAGGGTCGTCGCGTTTTCGGGCACGGCGGTGAGAAAGAGGGCGCGGTGTTCGGGGTTCAGGATCGTGGCCGCGCGTTCGACGAGTCGGTTGGCGGCGGCGCGCATCGCGTCGATGCCGCGCTCCGGTTGGCCGGCGCCGATGGCTGCCTCCGCGTACACCAGCCGGAGCAGCGCCTCGCCCTCTTCGATGCCGCCGAGGTGAGCCAGGATGCGCATCCCCTCGCTGGCGCGCTCGAGGGCTGCCGGCGCGTCACCCAACGCGAGCTGCGACGCAGCGGCGACCGCGAGGGCGTAGGCGTGGGTGGGCGCAAACGGACGCAGCATCGCGGCGGCGCCGTCAGCCTTGACCAGCGCCTCCTCGGGTCGACCGACTTGGTAGAGCACGTGCCCGAGCGACGCGATGACGTTGCCATCGAGGCGCGGATTTCCGGCGCGCGAGAGCCGAGCGACGGCGGGCTCCTTCATCGCAATGGCGGCGTCCGCGTCACCGCGTTGCGCCAGCACGGACGCCAGATTGTGCCGACAGACGTGATAGAGCGGCGTCAGGCCGAGCAGCTCCGCGCGGGACATCTGCTCGCGCAGCTTGGCCTCCGCGTCCGAGAAGCGCCCGAGTTGGCCGTAGACGAACCCGAGGTTGGTGCGCACCCCTGTGAGGCTGCGCTCGTCGCCGGCTTGGGCCCACGCCTGCTCCGCCTCGGTGAAGAGGCCGACGGCGGTGCCGGTCTCACCCCGATGCAGGTACCAGTAGGCCTCTGCGTGTTTGAGGCGGGCCCGCGCCAGCGGCCAGGCGCCGTCGAGCACGAGCTCAGCCTGCTCAGCGGCGAGGCCCTGTTGCAGCGCTAGGTCGTAGCGGCCCGTCCACATGGCGTTCAGCGCGCCGCGACAGAGCGCGACGACCTTTCGAGAGCGGGCGTCGTCGTCGACCGGGGTGGAGTCGAGCATCTCCGCGACGCGCGCGGACGCCTCATCAGTCCACCCTGCCCGGCAGCTGGCGAGGGTGAGGTTGGCGAGCGCGGCGTACCAGCTTTTTTCGCCAGCCGGGAGCACATCAACGGCGCGGCGCGCTGACGCCTCGGCGCGTGCGGCGTCGCCCTTCCACTCGGCGGCCTCGGCCTCGATGACGAGCAGGCGACCGAGCACCTCGCCCGTCACGCCTGTCGCGACGCCACGTCCGGCGTCGGTGAGGGCGTTCGTGATGTCGTTGGCGTCCAACGCCTCTGCGGCCGCGACGAGCCACTGATGGGCGGCGGCCTCGAGGTCACCGCCGCGCTCCAAGTGCTCGGCGATCAAGCGCGCGTCGCGTTCGCCGCGCTCGGTGAGCCAGGTCGCCGCGAGGTGATGGCCCGTGGAGCGGTCGGAGTCCGTGAGCATCGCGTACGCGGCCTCGCGCACCGTGCCCGTGCAGAAGCTGTACGCCGTCTCTCCCTCAAACCGGCTCGTCGGCTCAACCCGCACAAACTCGGCCGCGAGCGCTTGCTCCAACGCCGCTTGGGCGACGTCCGCGCGCTCCGCCCCGCCGGTGAGATCGGCGACGGCAGAGCCCCAGAAGGTCGTGCCAAACACGGCCCCTGCGCGGAGCACGACGCGGGCTTGGCCGTCGAGCGCGTCGAGCCGGGCTTGCACCATCCCGAGCACGCTGCTCGGCAGCTCAGACGTGCTGCCACCGGCGCGGTGGGTGGCGCGGTTGAGCTCCTCAAGAATGTACGGGTTGCCCTCAGCCCGCTCGACGAGATCCTTCACCGTCGTGTCATCAAAGCTCTCGCCCAGGACGCTGCGCACGAGCTTGCGCGCCGGTCGCGTGCCAAGACGCCCCAGGTCGAGCTGACTCACGCCGCGGTCGCGCCACAGGCCGCTGAATCGGTCCAACGTCTCCGGCCGGCCGATCCCGAGCACCATGACGGCGACCTCTTCGTCGCTGTCGCCATGCTCAGCGAGCAGGCTGTCGACTAAGCCGAGCGAGACGTCGTCTCCCCACTGCAGGTCGTCGAGCACAATCATGACCGTCTCTGACGAGGCGATGGCCGTCATGAACCGCACAAACGCCTCGCGCGTGTGGATCGCCATGAGCGCCGGGTCGCCACGCGCGGCGCGGAGTTGGGGAGACGGCTCCGCGTGCGATACGCCGACGATCTCCGAGAGGAACTCGACGACAAACTGCGGATCTTGGGGGCCAGCGTTGTTCACCATCGTCGCCAGCAGGGCGCGCTGCACGTCCGCGTCTTGTCCGACGACGATGCCGGCGTGGTCGCGCAGGGCGGCGCGCAACAAGCCATACGTGGCGCCCGCCGTCAGCTGATCGGCGCTCGCCGTGAAGACCTTGACGCCGGGGCTCTGCTGGCGGACGCGATCGAGCAGCTCCACCAACAGGCGGGACTTGCCGACCCCAGGATCGCCGGTGAGCAGGATCGCCGCGACCTCGCCGTTGTCTTCGCACAGGTGCAGCGTCGTCTCCAGCAGCGCCAGCTCGCGCGCGCGGCCGACGCAGGGCGTTGGCTTGCCGAGCAGCAGCCGCGCCGAGGCCTGCTGGCGTTGCTCGTCCATGAGCAGGGTGCCGTCGTCCGTCTGGCGAACGACGAACCCCTCACCCAGCAGCGCCAGCGAGTCAGCGTCGACCAGCACGCCGGCTGGATCTGCGGCACCAAACTGCGCGGTGGCGCGGGCGACGATGGCATCAAACGTCTTGGACTCGGCGAGGTTGCCCCAACCCGATGTCAGCACCATGGGCGCTTGGCTCAGCTGCTCTCGGAGCCGCAACGCACACCGGGCGGCGCGCTCAAGCTGCTGCTGTGGCACTCCGAGGGTGTCGAGCACCGCCACAAGCGTGCCGTTGGGGAGCTCATCGATACGAGCGCCGAAGATCCCGGCGACGGCGCGCAGCCGCAGCAGCTCAGCCTCCACGTCCATGTCTGCCATGGTCTCGCCGGCGATGTCGACGTTGATGTCTTCCATCGCCAGGTCGTAGTCCAGACCGATCGCGATGAGGCACACAAAACGCCGCTCCGCGCCCGTCAGCGTCAGGATTTTGTAGCTGCGGCTCGCCGGCGCGTGGGCCCGCAGCGAGCCAAACGAGCTGAGCGCGCGCGACACCGCGTGGCCGTCGGCCAGCCGCTCGTCGCGCTTTTTTGCCATCATCTGCGTGAGCACCGCGCTCAACCCAGCGGGGAGGTCGGCGCGCGCGTCGGCGAGATTGGGCACCTCACCGAGCAGGATCGCCGTCAACACGGCCATGATGTTGTCGCCCGGATACGCTGGCCGTCCGGCGAGGCACTCAAAGAGCACACTGCCGAGCGAGAAGACGTCGGAGCGCACATCGACTCGCTGACCGCTGGCTTGCTCGGGCGACATGTATTGCGGCGTACCGAGCGCGGTGCCGGTCGCCGTCATCTGATGGGCCTCAAAGCTCTGCCGCGCCACGCCGAAATCGAGCACCTTGACCCGGAGCGGGTCGTCGTTGACGAGGAACAGGTTGCTCGGCTTCAAGTCCCGATGAACGATGCCAAGCGCGTGGGTCACGCCGAGACCGTCTGCGATGCGGCGCACCATGGCGACAGACTCGCCAACAGTCAGCGTACGACCCGACATCAGGCGATCTGAGAGATCCTCGCCTTCCAGCCACTCCATCGCGATGAAGGGCCTGCCATCCGGGGTGACGCCGCTCGCGTACATACGAACCACGGCCGGGTGCTGGATCTTCGTCAGGATCGCCGCTTCGGCAGCAAAACGCTCGACCATACGGGGATCTTGGGTCTTCAAGACCTTGATCGCGCGTCCAGCCCTTGTTCCAGGTCTTTGGCGCGATAGACGACGCCCATCGCACCTTCGCCGGCTTTGCCAACAATTTCGAAGCGTCGGTCCAAGACGTCCGCAGGCTGCATACACCCTCCCTAGCAACTCCCGCCGAGTATGACCGGTTGCGAACGCGGCGCCAAATGGCAGGCGAAAAATCTTCGTCGGTCCGTACGAACACCAACGATATCGACTAAACCGCCGAGGAATTTGTCTTGCCGCGCGTTGCTGCCACACTTGAGATGTGCGAACTGCCGGCGTATGTAGACCCACACCGCGACGCCTACGGCCCAGGAGCTTGGATGATTGACCGCGCGCGACTCGAGATTTTTGACCTGTTCGCCGACTTCGACGATGCGTCGATGGACGCCTTCGCGCGGGCGACGACGGAACGTGTCTTAGCGCCGGGTGAGGTGGTCTTCCGAATTGGTGACGAGGGTGGCGATCTCTTTCTGGTCGAGACGGGCCTCGTCGAGGTCGTGCTGGAGTCGCTAGAAGAGCGCCACGGTATGGCGCGCTTGGGGCCAGGGACCTTCTTTGGCGAGGTCGGCATGCTCAGCCGCGGGCCGCGCACGGCTACGGTCATGGCGATGCAGCCCACCACGTTGCTGGTGATGCATCAGACCCCGATCAACGCGCTGATTGACAGCTCTCACATCGACTCACTGCGCTTTTCGCGGCGGCTTGGCGTGGCGATGGCGTATCGCGCGCGGTCGACGAGCTGATTTGTGCAGCGTGTCTTGAAGTCGCAGGAGGAGGACTACAAGCGGCCGCTCTCCGGCGCGATGTTGCCGATCGACAACCAAGACGTCACCGGGCCGCTGGCGGTTCGGCACGCCTACAGCTTGGAGCTGACGGATCTGGTCGACCTGTTCGAAGGCAAGATCATCGCGCTGCGCATCGCGACTTGGTACCCGCGCTGGTTGTGCGAGAAAATCGCCCGCCGGCTGCTCCGTCACCCCGGATTTGCGCGCTACCTGATGGCTCAAGACGTGGGCGTGCAACGCATCGGCATGACGCTCTTTGAGGCTGAGA
>CALENB010000257.1 GCA_937910235.1 uncultured Myxococcales bacterium
AGCTCGTCAACGCAGTCCCAGGAGTCGAGCTCGCTGGCGCGGTCGTGCCGCGTCCTCGCGATGGTGCTGCGCCGAGATGGCCACGACGTGCAAACGTTCACGCGGCCTGCCGCTTTTCTCGACACTTTGTCGAGGAATGTTGGCGCGTACGATTTGCTGCTAACGGACCTGAAGATGCCCGAGATCGACGGCGTCGAGCTGCTGCGCCGCGCGCGAGAGCTGGACGAGCACCTGACGATCATCCTCATCACCGCGCACGCCACCGTTGCCACCGCGATCGCCGCGATGAAGCAGGGCGCGTCGGACTATCTGCAAAAGCCGATCGACAACGAAGCCTGTCGGGCCGCGGTCGCTCGGGCGCTCGATCACGCGCGGCTGCGGCGCGAGAACACGGTGATGCGGCGTCAACTTGGGCATGTCTGGGGTGGCGACGAGGTCATCGCGCAGTCCGATGCGATGCGTGCTGCGCTCGATCTAGCGCGGCGGGCGGCGGGGAGCAGCGCCACAGTGTTGCTGGTCGGCGAGTCGGGGACCGGCAAGGAGGTGATGGCGCGGGCGATCCATGCCGGCTCGCCGCGGGTCGGCGGCCCCTTCGAGGCGGTCAACTGCAAGGCGTTCGCGAGCGGGGTGCTTGAGTCGGAGCTGTTCGGGCACGAAAAGGGCGCATTTACGGGCGCAGAGCGCGCGCGGCCGGGGCTGTTTGAGCGCGCGCACCGCGGCACGGTGTTGCTGGACGAGATCGGCGAGATCGACGCGTCGTTCCAAGCCAAGCTCCTGCGCGTGTTGCAGGAGGGCGAGGTGCAGCGGGTTGGTGGCGACGGCCCGCGCAAGGTCGATGTGCGGATCGTAGCTGCGACGCGCCGGGATCTTGCCCAGGACGTGCGGGAGGGCCGCTTTCGCGATGACCTCTATTTCAGGCTCGCGGTGATCCCGATCGAGGTGCCGCCGCTGCGTGTGCGCCGCGCCGACATCCTGCCGCTGGCCCGCCACTTTCTGTCGGCATGCAACGCCGCGCAGGGGCGCTCACTGACCGGGTGGACCGACGAGGTGCAGGCGTGGTTGTTGGGCCATGCGTGGCCGGGCAACGTGCGCGAGCTCAGCAACACCATCGAGCGTGGCGTGGTGCTCGCTCGCGGTGAGCTGATCGAGCTCGATGACCTGCGGATCGGCGCCCGCGGTGGCGATGGTGAGGAGCCGCCCGCCGCCGACGCAACGCTGCACGAGTGGCTTGATCGGCAGGCCGCGCGCCGCATCGGCGATGAGCTTGAGAAAGCGCAGGGCGTGCGGGTGGACGCGGCGAAGGCGCTAGGCATCGAGCGCACCACGCTGTACACGGATAGGCACCATGAACCCGTTTTTGTCTCGTTCAGGCGCCGGGAATGGATCCCGGCGCCTCCACGTTCCCTTTTCGGGCTGTCCAAATGATTGCCACACAAGTGCCTGATCCAATTCAGTTTATCTACCTGATCGTCCCGAGTTCAGCGATCAGGCGCGCGCCGTCGCCGCAGCCGATGCTACCCGAAACCCCAGCAATATGCCAGCGCGACGGTGCACGGCACGTTCGCCGAAGCCACCGTGATCGACGCCAACGCCGTCGCCAAGCTGCCAGACGACGTCGCGTTTGCGACCGCCGCCGCCGCGACGACCGCCGCGATGACGGCGCTGCAGTCGTTGCGCGATATCGGCGGCCTCAGCAGCGGGGGCCGTGTCCTGGTCGTTGGCGCCGCTGGCGGCGTCGGCACGCTCGCCGTGGCCATCGCCAAGCGCCTTGGCGCCCACGTGACGGCCATCTGCAACGCCCGCACCGCCGAGATGGTCAGCAAACTCGGCGCCGACGTCGTGCTCGACCGCAGCGCCGGCGACCCCTACGCCAGCGGCGGCCCCTACGACGTCATCTTCGACACGCCCGGCGTCTGCACCCTTGGTCAGGTCAGCGCGGTGCTCGCCGCCGACGGCACGTTGGTGACGACGATGCCGACGATGGCGTTCGCGGCGGCCAAGCTCGCCACCCTGCTCTCGCGCCGCAGCGTCGGTTTCGTCAACGTGAAGAGCAAACGCGCAGACCTTGCGCTGGTCGGCGGCTGGCTCGCCGACGGCATGCCAGTGGCGATCGAAGCGCGCTTTCCGGTGCGTGACGGCGCCAAAGCCATCGCGGCGCTCACCACCGGCGGGCGCACCGGCCGGATCATCGTCGACGTCGCTGGCGGCTGGTAGTCAACGTCCTTCCCGCGCCCCAACGACGGCGTCAGGCGCCATCGCCGAATCGCGGCGCAGCAGCGTCGAAGCCAAAGGCGGCTGCGCGGGCGACTTGGTCGCGGTTCATGCGCTCGAAGAGCGCCAGCAGCGCGTCGATCCCCGCCAACTCCGGCTCAAGCACCATCAGCGCCTCGGCCGCCGCCTCGAGCGTCGAGACGCAATGCGCTGCCGGCTCGGCGCGCACGAGGTAGCGGCTTTTCTGCTGTGGCGTGATGGCGAAATGGGGCAGATCGGCCAACCAAGCGTTGTCTTTGTAGAGCCGGTTGGCGTGGGACCAGGTGCCGTCGAGCAAGACAAGGTGCCGCGGCCGGTCGGCGGCGGCGAGCTCGCCCAAGACGACCGCTTCAGGGTGGGGATAGAGCAGACCGCTGCCCGGCGGCAGCGAGAGTGGATGGCTGAGGTCGCGCTCGCTGCCGCCAAAAGCGACCTCGAGGCGCGCGCGGCGCAGCGACGCCACGAGCATGCGGGCCGAACCAAAGGGGTGAAAGCGCTCGCGCGGGTGCTGCAGCACGATGATCTCGGTGGCGTTGTCGAGCATCGGCAAGTGCGCGCAAAGGCACGAGCCGTGTGGCCGCAGGCATCGGTAGCAGATTTGCCGCACATCGCTCCCTGCCGGCCCAAGCGCCCGGTCGCTCTGCAACCACCGTGAAAGAAGCCCGGAAAAATGTCACCGCCCTTGGATCACGGTTCGCAGTGAGTCAGCAGATCGCAGGTAGGGTTGTCTGTCAACGACTACGGCTGCTTGTGGTTCTTGCGACCGCCCTGGGCGCGCCTGAATTCCAAGCGGGCGGCTGGGAGGCGATCGCGAAAGAGGCCTACGGGAGTCGGGGCGGATGATCGCGATTGACACCAAAATCTTGGTCTACGCGCATCGTCGGGACGCGCCGTTACACGCCAAAGCCCAGGCGTGCGTGAATGAGCTTGCGGCCGGGCGTCGACGCTGGGCGCTGCCATGGCCGTGCGTTCATGAGTTTTTCGCTGTCGTCACCCATCCGCGCATTTGGCGACCGCCCACAGCGCGCGAGCAGGCCATCGCGCAGCTTGAAGCTTGGCTTGCGTCGTCGTCTTGCACGCTGCTGGGCGAAACCCCGGAACATTTCGCGCTGCTCTCGGACCTCGTTCGCCGCGGCGAGGTTGTCGGTCCGATGGTTCACGACGCACGCATCGCGGCGATTTGCCTCGGGCACGGCGCCGAGCTCTGGACGACCGACCGCGATTTCAGTCGTTTTCCTAGCCTTCGATTGCATAACCCGTTGGTTAACTAGTACCCCAAACCGCAAGTTGCTTCCGGGATTGATAGACCGAGCCCAGCTCAGGATAGTGCGGCGTTAATGTGACCCCCCAATGAATTGGGGTGCTCGTGCGCCCGGCAATTCATGGCCGGGTCACAGTCGAGCCGACCGTACCACCACTGGAACCCGGAAGGGACTTCGGGTCTTGAGTACTAGGCGCGGGTTTTCGGCGTTTTTGCGGGTTGCGACGTCTTGTCCAGGGCTGTGAAGTTGTCGTTGACCGTGGTTGGCCTTGCCGGCAGGCTTCGTTGAACCTCACGGGGAGGGGATGGAGGAAGGCAGATGTGCGTTTGTGCCGCCTACGCGCTGCGTGCTGCGTTGCAAGTACTTATTCTCCTGCTAATGCTGGCCGGGTCGACCGCATGCAGACCCGAGGTTCAGAGCGGGAATTTCGGCTATGGCGCCCTCGTCGATCTCTCCGTGCCAGACGCCCTCGTCACCGGGGTGGATGCCGGCGCCCGCCCGGACTGCGGGGAAACGCGCTGCGATCCCGACAGCCGTCTGCCCGACGCACATGACCCCGACGGCCGACCCCTCGACAGTCAGCCGCCAGTCGGTCACGAATTCGACGGCGATGTCCTCGACGGCGATGTCCTCGACGGCGATGTCTTCGACGGCGATGTCCTCGACGGCGATGTCCTCGACGGCGATGTCCTCGACGGCGAGGTCCTCGACGGCGAAGTCCTCGACGGTCAACCATCCGACTCGGTTGCCGCTCCTGTCTGCGGCAACGGGACCTGCGAGGCGGGCGAGAGTTGCAGCAGCTGCCCCGGCGACTGCGGCGCCTGTCCGCCGGTCTGCGGCAACGAGACCTGCGAGGCGGGCGAGAGTTGCAGCAGTTGCCCCGGCGACTGCGGCGCCTGTCCGCCGGTCTGCGGCAACGGGACCTGCGAGGTGGGCGAGAGTTGCAGCAGCTGCCTTGGCGACTGCGGCGCCTGTCCGCCAGTCTGCGGCAACGGCTCGTGTGAGATTGGAGAAACCTGCTCGAATTGTGTGGCCGATTGCGGCGCCTGTCCGCCTACCGTGACGCACGAAACTGAGTTCATCACATGGAACCTGTACAACAACGCAGGCTGCGTCTCGAGCAACGGCGTCGCCAAGTGGCATGACCGCAACGACGGACCGGGAGCGCTATCCATCAAGGCTACTCTGCTGGCCCAAGACCCAGCGGTCCTTGCGCTGCAGGAGGATGGCGAACTGGGCCCCAAGAGTTGCGCCATTGGGAGCGTCAAGGACGAGGTAGGGAGTTGGCTATCCAGCACCCACGACGTCAGGTCCACGGATGATGTGAGCGGTGGCTGGAGCGGCGAGCGCTATGGCATCTTCATTAAGAAATCGAAATACCAATTCATCACCGCCGGATACAAGAAATGTTACTACGGCGGCGGCGAGGTGCGCGGCTTCATGTGGGCTGAGGTCGACCTGAAAACGGACGGCACAAGCAACCATTTCTACGTACTCAACGCCCACTTCAAGGCGGCCGGCACGAGCGCGGATATCGCCGAACGAGCGGCCCAGGCTAAGTGCGTCATCGACTGGGTCAAGGCGAAGCAGATCAGCAACCCAAAACGCGCACACTTCCTGCTCGGAGATCTCAACTCAGGCCCCGACCACAACACTCAGGCATACGAAATGCTAACCGGGCCTGGTGGAGTCTTCGAGAACACGTCGACGGCGGCAAACAATGCCATCAACACCCACGGCGACCATTGGATCGACCACGTGTTGGGCACGAAGAATGACTTCACCAAAGCCGGCTATGGAAGCTGGACCGTCGGGGCTGGGCAGGTCGAAGCCGGCGGCATGCTGTCAGACCACCTCGGCCTGAGGACAAGAGTCGGGCAACTGAAATGAGCGCGTCACTTTCTTCAGTTCGTGCCGCGTGGCTCACGCGTTGCGTACCGAAACTGCTAGAGTTTGTGCCCGCAACGACCCCGCTCGAACTGACAGACGGAGATGGGGATAGTTGCGATGAACGCACTTTTGGCGCCAGACGTCCAAGACGTGCTTGATCTTGAGGCGAGCTCGTGCGAGCCTGCCAATGCCTTGTGGTTCGGCTGTAAGTGGTTGACATAATATCGATTATCGGACTTTGGCTGAGATTTGCGTCGTTCGCCGGAAAATACGATCATGGCCCGATGCTACCCGAAACCCCAGCATGCGCGTACTCTTTGGTGGTCGAGCCGTGCGGGAACTGCTTGATCGCGCCGAGCTTGCCGTCCTTGGCATGGGCCATGCCGATGTAACCCAGCCCCGTGCTGCCGACCGCTAAAACCCCGCCGGCATAAGGGAAAAGCCCGACCAGCGAGCGCGCGGTGGACGTCATCTGCTCGTCGATGCTCCACGCCTCCTTGCAGCCCGGTTCGTACGCGATGATGCGCCACGCGACGTTGGTGATCTTGCCGTCGCTCAGCCCCATGCGGGTGCCGCCGACCACGTGCCGCGCGCCGTCCCAAGTCGCCGTCGTCAGCCGCACATGGGTGCCGTTGTCGCCCACGATGGTCTGGCCGCACAGCTTCTTGCTCGCCCCGGCGTTGCACGATCCCGCCTGGCAAACACCGCCTAAAGTACAAGGCGAGTTGTCGCCATCGCACACGGCACCGTCGGGGGACTTGGTCACCACGCAGCTGAAGTTGTTGGCGTCCTTCGGCACGCACTTGGAGACCTCGCACGCGGCGAGCACCACGTTGCACTTAGGCACCGGGCCGGCTTTGCAGACGCCTTGGTCACATGAATCGCCGACCGTACAGCCGCTCTGATCGGCGTCGCACGGCTTGTCCTGCTTGCTGGCTTTGTCGTAGCTGCAGTTGCCGGTTTTTGCGTCGCATGTGCCGACGGTGCAGCTGTTGCCGTCCTCGCGGGGATAGTTGCGATGAACGCACTTTTGGCGCCAGACGTCCAAGACGTGCTTGATCTTGAGGCGAGCTCGTGCGAGCCTGCCAATGCCTTGTGGTTCGGCTGTAAGTGGTTGACATAATATCGATTATCGGACTTTGGCTGAGATTTGCGTCGTTCGCCGGAAAATACGATCATGGCCCGATGCTACCCGAAACCCCAGCGACGAGTAGGCTGACGCCCACGACCGATACAATTCCCCCCAGGGACCCTTTATTCTTCATGACTCACCTCCAATACCGTGCCGCTGGATTATGCAAGGCAGGGGCCATCCTGCGCCCGTTCCACTCGGGCGATTCTATTCCTGTTTTCCTGCAGGTCGTCCGTTTCTTCCTATTCGGTTTTAGGAGAGGGGGGCGAGCCGAGCTTCATGCTATTGGGTTATTCCCAAATCGCGCGCGTGGGAGCACTTAGTCCTAGTTGCACGTCCTCGCATCGGCATCCGTGAAGATAGGCGGCTCAACCATTGCGATATCCGTGTACACGATATCCGGGAGGCCACCAGCTGGTGGCGTGCTGAACGCTTCAATCGAAACGGCGAAGTGGTCGGGCTCC
This sequence comes from uncultured Myxococcales bacterium, assembly GCA_937910235.1. GTDB lineage: Bacteria > Myxococcota_A > UBA9042 > UBA9042 > UBA9042 > UBA9042. The sequence goes on from CALENB010000257.1 coordinate 6,999, forward strand.
GCGCCCGCGGGAATTGGCCAGGCTAGTTCAACATCGTGGGTATTCGCTGCCGCCCCGGCCGCCGCCAACACCGTGCGCGGCATGAACATGCCTGAATCCCAATACCTAAAATCTCCGGAGGTACCGAGCTTGTAGGGGTAGATGAACCCCCATTCGTCGAGGTAGGCCTCGAGGGACGCGGCGCCAAACGCGCGATACTTCGCGGTGCCCGGAAGCGGATCGACGGCGGCAGCTCCTGCGAAGGGAACCGCGAGGTCGCCGTAGGTACCCTCAAGCTGGCGGCGCACAACAACGTATGGGGGGGTGCTCGATGGCGTGAGATTTTCGTCCTTCGGATTCACGCACTGATCCCAGAGTGGCCGCGCTTTGCCGTCGTCCTTGCGCCACCAGCAATAGGCCTGCGACGGCGGACGCCCCGGCAAGACGACCGAATCACGAATGAGCGAGATCGCCTTTTTCTGCGTTGGACAACTCTCCGTGTACGCGGAGCCATGACACGCAGCACCGCTCACTTGAGGCTGGCCGTTACAGAGCCATTCGCCCTTGCACAGCAGCGCGTCGCTGCCCATATTCTCCATGCCACCGCAGAAGTGAAAATCGCGATCACGACTCGCAGCTATCCAGGCCTGCGCACCCTTGAAGCCACCCGGAGCATACACGCGGGCGCGCGCGCGAATCATTTGACCGTCACGATAGGGCCGGTCAACCCAGCTAACCTGCATCACCTCGCGTTTCGTGAGGAACGCGTCATAGGCAACGTACTGTTCGGGCGAATGTGACCAGTCGCGCAACGTCAGCCCCTCGGGCCCGTTGTCTTGGCCAAAGTGGAACATGCCGTGATCGGAATTCATGCGGTACGTAAGACGATAGGCCGAAGGATCGGGCGCTCGATTGCGCCAGAAGTCTTCATTGAGCCCAGTGGGATAGTGAAAGTCCGTGCTCGCATTGGAATACCAAACGACCGCGCCCGGGTTTGCCAGATGCAGCTCATTCATGAACTCGGCAAGCTCCCACGTTTCGCGATATTCGTTGAGCGCTTGCCCACTGCCCGCCATCGCACCGATGCCCGCTTCCCCCGGCGCCGTTGGCAAATAGCCGGTGGCGCAACCATCCTTGTCCAAACCGCCGAACGCACAGACACCCCAATCTTTGACCAACCGGGTGGCGATCGACGTGTCGGCCGCCAGGTCGAAGATATTCCAAACACTGCAGACACCGAGTTTTACGCGCGGGTCGGTAGCGACCGTGTAGTTGCAGGCCATGCCGCCCTTCGAGCCGCCAGCCACGGAAAAGGCCTTCGGCACCGGGGCTCCCGGTAGTTGGGTTTCGACGAAGCGCTTGAGGAACGTTACGCCAGCACTCATCCCACGCATGTAGGGCATCGGTGCACCCAGCGCGAGCAATTCGTCGGGCATGGCTTGCTCGCCCAAGATCTTCGCTGCCGTCGGCAAAACAAAGTTCATCAAACCCACCCAGGTATTTGCGTCGCGCCAGGCGGTGTACTTGCCCGTGTCACAAGTGATACCGAAATCGTCTGCGCCTTGGCGGGGCTGAGCGGGCATCCACCTCGTTGGGAGCTCCACATCGCCGATCCAAATCACGTAGGTGCCATAGCGCGCCGCGATATCCCACGCGCGATCCCACGTGGCAGCGGTGCTCTCGATGTCGTTTGTCTCGTTACCACTTTCCTCTTTGAGGTTGGCGGCCCACCCCCAGCCATTATCGCCCGGCGTCGTAGCGTGCTGGCTGATCAGCAGCACCGCGCGATCGTTCGTCACAGCGGGCTGACCGCTCGCATCCTGGGGATACGCGATCATGTAGGGGTGCAACATGCGCACCTCCTGCCGCGCGTCGATCAACGCCTGCACATCGGCTTGGGTGCTCGCCGCATTCGCTGCGATGCCACTGACGGGCCGACAATCCGATCGGCACCCGTAGATATCCTTGTTGTCGGATACGTGGCGGCATTCTGTTACCGGACTGCCAGCAAAATAGTCTTTGCCGAGAAAGTCCGCGACAGCCTTAAGAGGGGGCAACATGAGCGTGCCCGCATCAAGCACGCCCCACCTCAGCGCGACTTTGCTTGGCGTGGAACTCGCCACCGTCGGGTCGAGATACACGTCGACCTCCGCCGGAAACGCACCAGCCGGGGCACCGCTCTGCCCCTGCGTGAAGGTTGTTACGAGCATGTCTTCGTAGGTGCGAGCGCGCAGGGTAGTCGCCGAGGGCGTGAGCCTTTCCAGAAGCGGGATCGGCCCTTTCTGCGGAACAAACGTGCCGCCATCGGGCAACAAGCCATCACCCGGCAGGCCATCCGCAAGCATATCGCCTTTTGCATCAGCGCCGCTGTCGCCGGCCTCCGTGGATGTACCCGCCCCACCACATCCCAGCGTGCCGAGAACGATCGCTGCGAGTAGTGATACACGCATCTTATTCCGTTTCATGTTGCCCCCAAGAAGATTAGCGTGAGCCATCGAGTCCATATTGACCCTCAGTGTCTTTTTTGTCAACACCCAGCATCAGCTATTTTTGCGAAAGAACTATGCTGGGCGATGGATAGGCGAGATGATGCCACTTCGTCCTCCAGCCACCCTGCCGAGTTTA
>CALENB010000258.1 GCA_937910235.1 uncultured Myxococcales bacterium
GGGTCGGTCGCCATGTTCGGTCTCCTAGGTTCCGGTGCAGACCTCGATCTGCTTGTCGCAGTTGGCCTTGATGCACGTCTCACATTCCCCCGCGCACGAAGGGCAGGGGATGGGCCCCGTCTTCTGGGGGCACTTGTTGCCGCACGAACCGGCGATGCAGCTCGCGACGTTGGTGTTGACGCACGAGCGGCACGGGTCCGAGATGGGCAACTTGATGATGCACTCGCCGGCGCACTGCCTTGGGTTGGCGCAGCCGTTGGGGGCTGGTCCGGTCAAGCAGATGCCGAGCTTCTTGGTGCCGTTGTTGATGAGCTCTGTTTTGTCGCTCTCGGTGCAGGCTTGCGAGCCCTCGGCCTCGGCGATGCTCGCAAGCAGCTCCGCTTCGGTGCGGGGCTCCGCCAAGCAGCCGGGCACGGTGAACAGGACGAGCGCCAGCAGCGCGAGACGCGCCCGCCGTGACCGCGTGTGCGATGTGTTCACCTAGAACCTCCCTACGAGGCTGAGGCCACGGCCATTTCCCCACGGCGACACCTGCAAGCTGGCCTCTTTTTTCGGTGCGGTCAGCCCACGGGTGCGCATCGCCGCCCACGCGCCGACTCCAGCTCCGGCGATCAATAACACCACCGACACGTTCCGGACGCTGTTTTGGGTCTGCACCTCTTTGTCGTGCTGCGTCTTGTCTTCGGTGCTCGCGACCTCTTGCTTGTTCGTGCCGGCGCGGAGAATCGCGGCGACCCCGTAGAGGCTGCCGCTGCCGATCAGCAGGGCGCCGGCGCCGACCCAGAGGCCGATGGTCAGCCCGTCCATGGGGCGGCTCGCGTCCGCGCGTGCCGCGGCGACAGCGAGGGCGGTCGCAGACGACGCCTGTGTCTTCACCTGCCGGCGCTGTTCGGCCAGCTTGGCGTCGTAGGCGTCGATCTCCTGCAAGTGTGCGCGCGCTCGCGTTCGCCCCTTCTCCGTCGCGTCGGTGAGGGTCAGGTAGCGCGTGAAGTCGCGTTTCGCCGCGGGGTGATCGAAGCCACGCATCTCAGCGCGCGCGGCGTTGAACAGAAACGCGGCCTTGGCCTCGATCCCGAAGGCCTCGTGGTACAGGCCCGCGGCTTTCTTGAAGTGGCCGGCCTTGTAGTGGTGATTCGCCAGACCGAGGGCAGAGAGCGCCGCCTTCGAGGACGCGGTCTCGTCGCAATAGCCCGGCGCGGCTGCGCCCAGCAACGTCACGCACAGCAACGTCACGCACAGTAGCACAGCGAAGAGGCCGGACAGCCGGGCTCGGAGCGCGTAACGACGCGAAGGTGAGGGCATGTGAGTCACGGGTACGCCTCCAAAGTCGCGCCCAGAGTAGGGCGGGACGGGGCGCTCTCGCAAGGTGTCGCCGGCCGACGCCGAAACGGGTGGGCTGCGATTGGTAAATTCAACTCGAATTCGCCATAATCGGTCGGTTCCAAAGCGCGGTCCCGTCGGCATTCGCGGCACAAACTGGAGGCCACCATGGGCTTGCGATCTTGTCTGACTCCCCCCCGCCGGGCGGGTGGCCATCCTCTTGTCGGCGGCGTTGTCGGCGTGTGGTGCCGATCCAGCCGTGAACACGGGCGCCCTCGACGCCGGCCCGCTCGAAGCTGGACTGGCCGACGTGGGGTGCGTCACCTCCGGCGACTGTCCCGACGATGGAAACCCCTGCACAGCCCCGCAGTGTGGCGTTGGCGGCTGCCTGAGCGCGGCGGTGGATGGCGCCCCTTGTGAGGATGGCGAGCCGTGCACATCGAACGACCGCTGCGCTGCCGGGGCCTGCAAACCCGGGCCTGAGGTGTGCGCCTGTCGCGACGACGCCCGCTGCAAAACGCTGGCTGGAGACGACGCCTGCTTGGGCACGCCGTGGTGCGATCTCGCTGTGTTTCCGCACGTGTGTCGACGGTTGCCCGACGCGCCGGTGTGCGCCACGGCCAACGACACGACCTGCGCCCGCGCGATGTGCGATCCGACGAGTGGGGCGTGCGCCGTTGTCGCCGTCAATGGCGGCGCGACCTGTTCGGACGGGGATGTCTGCACCGCGGAAGATCGCTGCGTCGACGGCAGCTGCAAGCCCGGAAAATCAGTCTGTGAGTGCGACAGCAACGAAGATTGCCCGACCGATGAAGACCTCTGCACCGCGACGTACTACTGCGACACCTCCAAGCCGCTGCACGTGTGTCGCAAGAACCTCGCGACCGAGGTGATCTGCGCGACCGCGGACGTTGGGCCTTGCAAGGCGTTGACCTGCGACCCGAAAGACGGCGCATGCAAGCCGATGGCTGTGGCCGACCAGGCGCCCTGCGATGATGGCGACGCTTGTACGACGTCCGATACCTGCGTCGCGGGCGTCTGCAAGCCGGGGGTGGATGTGTGCGCGTGCAACAAGCACGCCGACTGTGACAAGCAGGAGGACGGCGACCTCTGCAACGGCGTCCTGTACTGCGATGTGGCCAAGAGCGTGTGTGTCGTCAACGTGAAGACCATCGTCACCTGTGCGACGGGGGCGGATCAGGGTTGCGTGAAGAACCTGTGCAACCCCAAGACGGGCACGTGCGCGATGACCGCCGTGAAGCCCGGCACGCCCTGCGATGACGGTGACGCCTGTACGTCCGACGAGGTGTGCGTTGGCGGCGGCTGCGGCAGCGGCACCAACACGTGCCCGTGTGCCAGCACGGCGGACTGCAAGGCGAAAGAGGATGGCAACAGCTGCAACGGCAGCCTGTACTGCAACCAACAGACCAAGTCGTGTGAGCTCGACGCCAGCAAGGTCGTGGTGTGCAAGGCTGGCGACGACACGGCGTGCGCCAAGAACGCGTGTGTGCACGCGACGGGTGATTGCGTCGTCACACCGGTAGAAGCGGCGCTGGAAGTCGCGACGCCTGGCGGCAGCCGCTGGGAGGTGCGACCCGTGGGCATGCCAAAGAGCGGGACGGCGAGCTGTGATGACGGCGACCCGTGCACCCTCATCGACTTGTGTCTCGCCGGCAGCTGCAAGCCAGGCGCGTTCGGCTGCGCCTGCAAGGCCGACGCGGATTGCCCGGATGACGGCGACCAGTGCAACGGCCTCGCCTACTGCGCGCAGAGCGCGACCGGCGGGGTCTGCAAGACGAAGGCGAACAGTGTCGTGGTCTGCAAGACCGTGGATGACACGGCCTGCCTCAAGAACGTGTGCCAGCCCAAGAAGGGCACGTGTGCGATGACGCCCCTGATCGCGGGCAGCCCGTGCAGCGACGGCAGCCCCTGCACCAAGGGGGACTACTGCGTCCTCGGCGCCTGCACCGCCGGTACGTTTGTGTGCGACTGCGAGAAGAACGCGGATTGCAGCGGCAAAGAAGACGGCAACCAGTGCAACGGCACGCTGTACTGCGACAAGACAGACCCCGAGAATCCGGCCTGTAAGTTGAATCCGGCGACTGTCGTTGTGTGCCCGAAGGCGGCGCTCTCCGTGTGCCAGAGCTGGACCTGCAATCCGACCAGCGGGCAGTGTCTGTTGATCGCGGGCAATGAGGGGAAGAGCTGCAATGATGGCGACGCCTGCACAACCGCTGATGCGTGTTCGCTCGGCCAGTGCGGCGGAGAACCCGTGCCGTGTGATGATGGCGACGTCTGCACAGCCGACGTTTGTTTGAACTCTGGCAAATGCAGCCACGTGAAGACGATCTGCGACGATGGCAACAGCTGCACGCTCGACGTGTGCGGCCCGAAAGACGGCGTCTGCGTCAGCAACGCGTTGGCCAACAACGGCAAACTCTGCGACGGCGACAGCAGCGGATGCACGGTGAATGACGTGTGTGACAAGGGGGTGTGCAAGATCGGCACCGCGGTCAGCTGCCCCAAAGGGCAGGGTGCCTGCGTGGTAGGTGTGTGCGCCTCGCTCGGTGGATTCGACTTCAAGTGCGTGACGACGGCGGCGAGCGATGGCGCGACGTGCGACGACGGCGACAGCTGCTCCGTCACGTCGACGTGTGTCTCGGGCAGCTGCAAGGCGACCGGAAAGGAGGTGTTGTACACCGTTGAACACCAGCCGGAGGTCGGCGACCGCGGCGGGTACCGCGCCGTGGCGGCGTTTGGCGTCGATGGCGCCGTCGCGGGCGGACAAGCCGCGTCGCCCGCCAGCGGCGCCGCGACGTGGTCAGGTTGGTGGATTGTGCGTGTCGACGCCGGCGGTTCGCCGCTGTGGCATGGCTCGCTCGCGAGCGCGAAGCCGCACGCCGCGGTCGCGGCGGTCGCGGTGCGAGAGACCTCCTCCGGTGGCGTGCTCGCCGTTGGGTCGCGGATCACGCCCGGCGGCGACTTGGACGCGACCGTCGCGGCCTGGTCCAGCGCCGGCAAGCCGCTGTGGTCCCAGTCCGCCGGGCTGAAAGGTGTGGATGACGTCGTCGTCGGCGCCCAGGCGTGGCCGACTGGCGGGTTCGTCGCCGCGGGCTGGCAGGGCGCGGCCGCGAAGTTGGACGGCGTCGTGACGCGGGTGTCGGGCGGTGGCCAGGTCGTGTGGCGGACGGTCGTCGGCGCAGCGGCGCAGATCTGCTCCGCGACGCAGCCGTGCGCGATGATGGCGGCGCCGTGGCCGTTGGGCAGGAGTCGAGCAGCGTGGCCGGCAAGACCCGCGGCTGGTTGGTCGACGTGGACGTCAAGGGCGCCGTGCGCTGGCAGCAGCGCGTCGGCGACGCGACGAGCCAAGTCCTGACGAGCGTGGTGCGCCTGTCAGGTGGCGATCTGTTCGCCGCCGGCTACGTCGGCTCGTCGACGACGCCGAAACGCTGGACGGTCCGCGTCAGTGGCAAAGGCGATGTGCGTTGGAGTCGCGTCGCCCAATCGGCGGTCGCCGTGCTTGGCGCCGCCAGCCAAGGCGAGCACATCCTGCTGACGGGTTACGCAGCGTCCGGCAGCTCCCGGGATTTGTGGTTGTTGGCGAGCGACGGCGCCGGCAATCAAGCCTGGGACGGCGGCTACGCGAACGCCGCAGCGAACGTCGGCTACGGCGTCGCCGTCACGAAAGACGCCGTGTTGACGGCCGGCGAGACGAGCGTCGGCGGCGGCCGCGGCGTCCTGTTGCGGCGCACCGTGTGGGGGCAATCGACCTGCGTGGCAGCGGGCGGTTGCGAAAACAAGGCGCAGTCCGACTGTGATGACGGCAAGCCCTGCACGCTCGACGGCTGCAGCAAGGGCGTGTGTACCCATGAGCCCGCGGTTGGCTGGACCTGCGGCGCCGACGACGGCTGCTCCACCGCGGGCGCGTGCGCGCAGGGGGTCTGCAAGGTCGAGAAGAACGGCAAGTTCTTCATCAAGGAGCTCCCCAGCGCTGGGCCCTTTGCCGGCTGGGACAACGTGCTCAACGTGTTGCCAACCGCTGACGGCGGCATCTTCATCGCCGGCCAGCGCACCGCAGGCCCGTACGAATTTTACTATCAGGCGGCTTGGTTTGATTCAGCGGGCGACGTCATCAAGACGAGGGTGGGCAGCTTGAACAAAGGGCGGGGGATCGATGGCGTGATTCCACTCGCAGACGGTAGCTTGATGATCGCCTACCGAGAGGCGCTGTCGTACGCCACCCAAGGTAAAGTTCGTGTGCTGGTGGCGCGTATCGGGGCCGACGGAAAGCAGGTCACCGCCGGGGCGGCCGTGTGCGTAGAGCCCGAAAAACCAATCTGCTCGACGCCGAACTTCGTGACCAGCTGTGGACCCGGCTCGTTCTTTCCGACAGCGGATGGCAAGCGCGTCGTCTGGACGGCGATCGCCACCTCGGGCAACACCCTGTGCGAGAAGGTCGGGTCCGCGACGATGTACGTGCAGAACTACTGCAGACTTGCGGCGCAGATCGACGTCGTCTCGGGACAAAAAGTGCTGTCGCAGACCGTCTGTGGCGGACGCGTCACCGGCACGACGTTCTCTAAGCGCAAGTTGGGCGGGCTGGAGTGGTTCAAGAGCGTCCGCGGTAAATCGCTGGCCGACGGAGGTCTGCTGACGTGGGGGGGGATGACGCTGTTCGCGCCTTCCAGCTCTCTGGACGGCAAAGTTGTCGGGCATCCAGGCTGGGTCGAGCGAAGTGGCGGCGGATACAGTTGGCGTCGCCACTATTTTGTAGACGTGTCGAAGACCACCGTGATTCTGGCCGTGACGCAGACATCAACCGGGTTGCTGCTCGCCGGAACCCGCACCAGCAGCAGCGGCGTGTCGCAGCTGTTCATCGGCACTGACGCGCTGGGGCAGTCGCTGTGGGACCGCGAGGTGACTGACGCGACCGCAGGGGCCGTGTCCGGGATGCTGGCGGCCAACATCGGCGGCGTGATCGTTGGGAATCGACCCCACGGCGGCGGGCTGCGGCCGTGGCTGCGCGGCGTCAACCCGCTCGGGGAGACGGTGTGGGACCGGTCGTGGTCACTGTCGCCGAGCGCCTGGATTCCCAGCCACGCCTTCCGCGCTGGAGACGGCGACATCGTGCTCGGTGGCCTACACGGACTGCAGGGTTCCAACTCGGTGTTTCTGATGCGAACGAGCCCGTGGGGCCAGGCCACGTGCGACGAGGCGGGCGGCTGTGGCAAGCAGTCGATCCAGAGCTGTGATGACGCGGACGGCTGCACCGCGGACGCGTGCGACGGCAAGAAGGGACAGTGCGTACACACCAAAAGTTCAGGCGCTTCCTGCTCGGATGGCGACGCTTGTACGAACTCGGATCAGTGCAAAGCCGGCAAGTGTGTGGGCACAGCCATCACCGGCTGCAAGCCGTAGGCGACACCATCCGCGGCGCTCGTCGTCCGCGTCTAGTTGAAGGCTGATTGGCCAGGCGTGAGCGGCTGTAGCTCCGCGATGCCGACGACGTAGTTCTTGCCATACTGTTTCGCGCAAGACGGGCATGTGGTGTAGAAGAAGTGTGTCTTCTTCACAGCTTGTCCCCGCGCCGCGACAGTCGCGTCGAGCGCGCGTCGCCACCGCTCCATGTTCCGGTATGGGCCCTCAAAGACCTGCGTGAGGAACTCGCCGGTGAGCCGAACCATCTCGTGATTCGGCACCGGCTTCGTCACGGCAAACAGGTGCTCCCCTTTCCAGGCTGAGGGATCGGACGACAAGACCAGGTAGGTGTCGTCGGCGCCAGCGTTCGCGTCCTCAATCGCCGCGAACGTCTCGGAGAATACGTCCGCCATGTTGAGCGGAATGTGCAACACGCTGCGCGTGGTGGCCTTCGCGAAGAGCTTGTTGTCGAAGTGCAGCTCTTGCTGGTCCCAGCCCTCCGGGCTGAACCGGGGGCAACAGTGTGTCGGGTTGTCGCTTCGATCATAGGTCGGCAGCTGATTGGCTTCCATTTGGGGGACTCCTGTAATTGCGCCTGGTGGGCACGCTTCTGGTGCGGACGCGTCTCGTGCGGACACGTCAGGTTCAAACGCGCCCGCTACGCATTCGCCTGTCGCGTCCGTGTTGTCTCTTCACCAATCATGCTAGGCGCCGTGACTGTGCTCAGTGCACAATCTCGTCGCGTCGACCTGCAGCGCTGGGTCGTATTTCGCACCGTGATGCGTTCGCCAAACGTCGCCGCGGCGCCGGAGATCCAGGCTCTTAGGGCACAAAGACCTGCTTGCCCTTCGCGGTCAGCGACTTCACCTTGGGGGACAGCTTCGTCTTGCTCGCGGCCTGCAGGAAGACTTCAACCTGCAGGAAACGCGCTTTGGCGGCACCCAGTTTGGTGAGGTCGATGGGGAACGTCGCGACCGGGAACGGCCCCAGCTCCTTAGACCACGGCTGCGCTTCCAGCAGCTTGATCGTGTCGCCGGCCCGATAGCGGACCTTCACGTAGGAACCGGCGGGCGTCTCAACGTCCGCGTCAATCTCCGACCACACCGTGGTGGTCTTCGCCTCCGCGACGCGACCCGCCCATGACGAGAACCCAAACGTGTGGGTGTAGTGGCCCTTCGGCGCGGTGAAGTTGTTGAGCGTGTAGCCGGTCATGTCGGAGTAGGTGTATGGACCCTTACCAACAGGCCATTCGCCAACAACTTTCATGGTTTTTGGGTCGCACTTCGATACCGTGCTCTTGCTCAGGTTCACCGCCCACACATAGCCATCGTAGTCGAGCGCCACGCCGTGTGGGCCACGACCGGAGCCGAGGCTGATCGTACCCTGGGACGCGCCGGTGAGGGAGTTGATTTTGGTGACGGTGCTCGGGCCGTCGTTCACCACGTACGTGTAGCCGTCCATGCCCGTAGCGACGGCGCTGCTGCTACCGACGCCGGGAGACTTGTACCAGCTGTTCTTGACCGGGTCGTAGCGCACCGCGCCCCAGCCGCCGCCGAGCCAGATGTTGCCGAACATGTCGACGTTGATGCCGTAGGCGGAGTAGCTAAATGGCGGCTTGAAGAGCTGGGTGGTCAGGGTCTTCGGATCGACGCGCACGAGCCCGCAGCCAGCGCCCTGCACCCAGATGACGCCTTGCTGGTCGATGACCAACCCGTATGGACTGCACGGCAGCGCCACGCTCGCCACGGTCTTGCCCGCTTTCGGCTCGAGTCGGTACAGCTTTTTGGCCGACCAGAAGCCAATCCAGGCGTGGTTATCCTTGTCGACGCCCGCCGCCCGCGCGATGTTTCCGCCAGGAAACACAGTGAACTGCACACACTCATCGCCGCTGACCATCTCGTTGGGGCTGATCATGTGGTTGCCGTCGGTGTCCGCCGACGTGTCGATCTTGCCGTTGCCGTTCTTGTCGATGCAGTTCTTCTTGTTGTTGATGATCTTCACCACGCCGCCGCCGCTGCGACAGCCGACCCATACGTCGCCGTTGAGGTCGACCGAGGTGCGCGACGGGTTGCCGCAGATGGCGTAGCGGCCCACTTCCCAGCCCGTCTTGGTGTCGACCTTGCTCACGGTCGCCTGCGATGAGTTCGCGACCCAGATGTGGTTCAGATCCACGTTCACCTTGGTTTGGTCGAGCACGACGTAGCCGTTCTTGTCGACGCCGACGCCGTTTGAGCTCGCCGCGGTTGGGTCGAAAGGCGTCGCGCCGTTGGGTCCGAGGCTCTGCAGGGTGCAGCTCATGTCACAGGTGCCGCACGACGACAGCACCCCTTCGTCGACGAGGCCGTTGCAGTTGTCGTCCTTGCCGTTGCAGGACTCGGGGAGCGGCAACACCTCACCGGCGCATTCGCCCCAGAAGCCGCCGCTGCAGACCTGAACGCCAGCTTGGCAGGCGCCCTTGCCGATCCAGTTCGGCGCACCCGAGTAGCAGTTCGCCGCGCCGCCAGCGCACGGGCACCCTGGGTAGTTGGCTTTGGTGCAGTCCGGACACAGACCCGAGAAATGGGGGTTTGTGTCGTCGCAGTCAGGGCCGTTGGCGCAGCCGACTCCGAAGCCGTCTTTGTCGTTGTCCGTGCAGCCTTCCGGTGTCGGTCCCGTGTCCTGGCTCGCTGCGGTGTCGGCGGCCAGTCCTGCATCCGCCGCCACTCCTGCATCAGCGGCCTGTCCTGCGTCACCGGTGGACCCTGCGTCACCCGTGGACCCTGCGTCACCGGTGGGCCCTGCGTCGGCCGACGCGCTGCCAGCGTCACCTGACGCCGTCGAGTCGGGACCCGGCGCCGCGTCTGCTGTCGGATCCACAGCGACACCCGCGTCTGCCGTGCTCGCTGCGGTGTCGGTCGTCCCGCTCGCGTCGGCGTTTGCGGCCGTCGCCGTGTCCGCTTGGTCCGTTACGTCCTTGTCGCCGCCCGGAACGGACTCGGCGGTGGTCGGGATGTTGAATCCGGCGCCGAACTGGACCGGCTGCGCGCTGTTCTGTGGTGCGTTGGAGCAAGCGCACAGCCCACAAAGCATGGCCAACGCAGCCCAGCTGGGCGCGACCTCGCCGCGCCTTGTGCGCAGCGATCGGGTGAGAGGAGGCGCTGCGCCGGGCAATGAGCGACGCGTGGCAGTCAGCGAGATTGGCAATGTCATGACGCACCCCACCCTGTTAAACCAGAATACACGGGGTCAATCCTAGCACACTCGGGGCATGGGCCTAGCGCTGATCACGTCATCCTGTTGACGTTCACCGAGCTTCATATGCGCGCTATCGGGGCCTTGGTCATCGTTTCGTCCACCACGAAAAAATCAGCGACCGAACAGCAG
>CALENB010000259.1 GCA_937910235.1 uncultured Myxococcales bacterium
GACGTGAGGGATTGCCGCCCTGGGGTCCACGTGACCTTCGTGCTTGAGTCGAATCTCGATCAGTTGCTGCTCCCCGACGACGGCCCCGGCGCCGTGTTGCACCTGCAGATCGCCACGACGCAACGCCCATTCTTCGTCGACGGGGCCATTGATCACTTCGACGCCGCATGGCTGGAGGCCGACGAGACGTCCTCAACCTTCAACTACAAGACACACAGACGTGACACGGCAGCAGCTGGCGGGTACGTCGGGCCGCCTGATGGCGGCTGGCAGCGCAACAACCTAACGCCGGACGTGCTGGTGCTTGTCGGCGGCGCCGTGTCCAAAGCGCTGTTGAGCAACCTGGGCGACCGCACCCGGTTCATGCTCCTCCACGATTGCACCGCTACCGAAGGCGTGCACTTGACCGGCCACGTCCAGGAGTTGGCCATCCGGGCCTCGACGCTCAGTGAGTTTACAGTGGACTCAGCGCAGCGGATCAGCATGCAGGACTGCAATGATCTGGCCCGGATTCAAGGAGACATCGCCCACCTAGCCATCCGCGGCGGCGGGGCCGTCGACACGCTGCGGATTGACGGCTACGTGGGCAACGCAGACATCGCGGGAGTCGAGTGTCAGCAGCTTGAGATTCCGGCCGTTCGGCGCATGAAGATGCGAGACGTCGACAATCTGGAACGCGTCATCACCCTCGGCGCTGGCGCCGCAGATGGCTGGAGCCCGGACATTCGGGTTCGGGGCCGTCACGCTCCGGCGATCGAGGGCAATCACCGCGGCCAACTGCAACCGCTGACGGCCGATGACATCTACGAGGTGTTCGTCCACGGCACTCCGATCGCCCGAGCCGGTATGATCCGCTGGGCAAGCCAATGCGAGGACCCGACCCATTTCTGGTTGGCCCTGCGGGTCCTCGCCATGGCTGTAGACGCCGGCGAGCCAGCTGACGACATCTGGGACATGCGCGGTGAGATTCTCCGGCGGCACACCAAGGGCGAAGCGTGGGCCTGGGCCTTCCCCGAAGATCTGGCAGCCCGCGGATGGACCGCCGACGTACGCCTGTGGCTGCGCTGCGTGGCGGCAGAGGCCTCGGCGGCCCTCGACTACCCACCTAAGATGACGAGCGAGGGGAAACCGGAGCCTATTGGTGCCCTGCTACTGACCGCGACGGGCGAAGACATCACCGGCGACGAACGAACCCTCCTGCTGCGACTGGCCCTCTTCGCGCTGCGGAACGCGCGGGACGAGCAGAAGCGCCTCGATGTGCCACGGCTTAGACTAGGCAGGCAACGGATGAGCGAAGGTCTGGAGCGCAACCAGGAGACCTGGCTGTGGCACGGCGTGCGGGCGCTGACGAAGTTGGCGGAGCACCGGATGTCAGGCGAAGTGGCCGATACGATGTCGAGTTGGTTCGGCACATGCGCCCCTACCACCGACGGTGTGCGCCTGATTGGACGGCTGGCGGCGCACGGCTCAAGCCGCGCAAGATGGTGGTTGATGCAGCTGCGATCCGATCTGCCCCGGCGCGACGACATCGATGATGACACGCGCTTGGAGATCGCTCGGGCCATCGCCCACCAGCTGGTGCAGCCGCCAGCGACCCCACGTTTCGCACCCCTGCCGCCCGGCGTGGCTGCGTCACAGGACCAAGCCACGACACGCGAGGAGTCTGCATGAACGACACCATGAGCCGCCTATCGGTGCCCCTGTCGACTGCGCGGGACCTGCTGCTGCACCAGATGCAGCTCCTCTCTGACGACAAGGTGGACGTGCGCGACATCGCGCCGATCATGCTGTGGGGCGCGCCTGGTATCGGCAAGTCCGCCCTCATGCGAGACCTCTGTGTGGAGCAGGGCTGGGGGTTTGTGGATGTTCGCCTGGCCCAGCGCGATCCGGTCGACATGCGCGGGCTCCCCGTGCCTGAAGGCGACACCGTGCGCTGGCTGCTGTCCTCGGAGTGGCCGCGCGATCCCGAGAGCCACGGCATCATTTTATTCGACGAGCTGACCGCGGCGGACAGAACGCTGCAGGTCGCGGCCTACGAGTTCATCTTGGATCGCCGGCTGGGCGACATGTATCAGGTCCCGCGTGGTTGGCTGGTCTGCGGCGCTGGCAATCGGGCCGAGGACTCCGCAGTGTCCGTGCCCTTGTCTTCCGCCC
>CALENB010000260.1 GCA_937910235.1 uncultured Myxococcales bacterium
CATCACCGGTTTCGCGTTGACGGCCGATCCCAGCAACGTGTTCTCCACAGCCACCCAGGTCGTCGGCAAAATATACGCGGCCGACTACGCCGCTCCCACGCCCGTCAATTTGACCACAGCCATCGGGGACCTGGAGATCGCAGCCACTGACGCGAACTCGCGCGCGCCGGATGTCACCGAGCTCGGCGCCGGAAATATCGGCGGAAAGACCATCAAGCCTGGCGTCTACCGGTGGGGCACAGGCCTCCTCATTCCAACTAACGTCACGCTCTCCGGCAGCGCGACCGACGTCTGGATCTTTCAGATCGCGCAGAGCTTGACGGTCAGCAGCGGCGCCAAGGTTTTGCTCGCTGGCGGCGCCGTGGCCAAGAACATCTTCTGGTCGGCGGCCGGCCACGTCGACCTCGGCACCACGTCCCATATCGCGGGGGTTATCCTGTCAAAGACCGCGATTACGTTGCACACCGGCGCCACCGTAACGGGCCGGTTGCTCGCCCAGACGGCCGCCAACATCGACGGCAGCACGATCGTCGCGCCTGCGACCAGCAAATAGCCCGGATCTACGGCGTCATCGGCCTCTCCGCCGACCGATAAGGAATGCACGCTATGAAAAAACACACACCTGTTACCTCCCTGTTGATCGCCTGTATCTTCACTTGCCTCGTCGTCGCGGCGCACCCAGCGATGGCGGTTGCGACGTCCGGTGGCCATGGCTTCGGCGTCGGACTGGAGCTGGGTCACGGCGCTGGGCTGTCGCTCAAATACGTGGCGTCGCCGAGCGTTGCGTGGCAATTCGGCGTTAGCACCAGCAACTACGGCCGCTATCGCACGTATTACAAGGACCATGGCCGCTACTACTACGGCTACGACTACGGCATAAACAGCCAATCGTTCCTCGTTCACGGCGAATATTTGGCGACGCAGACGGACTTGCTGCGCGGGCGTCTGCTCGTGCTGGGCTGGTACGCCGGTGGCGGGCTCGATCTCGGCGTGGGCGACGGCCTGGCCGCTGGCGTGCACGGCAACCTCGGCCTGGCCGGCAGATTCACGCGCGTTCCGCTGGACGTCTTCGTCGAGTGGACACCGCGGCTCTGGGTCGTCGATTTTGTGCAACTGCATCCAGTCGACATCAACGCGGGCGTCCGGCTCTGGTTTTAGCGCGGATCGTCAAGCGGCGTGATCCGTGATGTGGTGACGGTGATCGGGACGCGGCAGGCAGGGACACTGGCGAACGTGGCGGCGGCGTGTGGCGGTCCAGCCCCGAGCCTGTGCCCTCGCCGTCCCATTGACACATCCCGCAGAACCGTGCGGACTTGGGCGAGCGTATGAAGCTGCCGTTCAATCTGTCGATCCCGCCCTGGAGTCCCACGCATGGCCAAGATGTCCACACGACGAAAGCTCGCGATCGCCACCTGGAGCGCGCCTCGCGAGGGCAACATCTACGGAAAGTTGACGCTCGACGCCACCAACGTGCTGGCCTACCTCGCCAAAATCCGCGAGACGACGGGCGAAAAGGTCACGATCACGCACGTCGTTGGTCGCGCGGTCGCCATGGCGCTCGGGAAGGCGCCGGGCCTCAACGGTCGCATTGTTTGGGGCCGCTTTGAGGGGTTCCCGTCCGTCAACGTGACGTACCTCGTCGCGCTGAAAGAGGGCGCCGACCTCGCCAAAGCGACGGTCGAAGACGCCGACAAGAAGGGTGTCACCCAGATCGCCCAAGAGCTGCGTGCGCTGGCCAGCTCGCTGCATGGCGGGGAAGACGCGGACTTCGAGAAGACCAAAGGGCTGCTGCGGGCGTTGCCAACGTGGCTGATCCGGCCGCTGTTGTTCGTCACCGGCTGGCTCGCGAGCGCGCTGGGCGTGTCGATTCCGGCGCTCGGTGTGCGGCCATTCCCGTTTGGGTCCTGTGTGGTGACCTCGGTTGGGATGTTGGGGCTCGACGAGGGCTACGCGCCGCCCACGCCCTTTGCGCGTGTGCCGCTGTATGTGCTCGTCGGGGCGATGACAGACCAGCCAGCCGTGGTGGACGGCGAGTTGGCGATCCGGCCGCTGCTGACGCTCTCGGCGACGATCGACCATCGTTTCATCGACGGGTTTCAAGGCGCCATCTTGGCCAAAGAGATTCGGCGCGTGTTTGAGACGCCCGCGCTGCTCGACGAGCTGTAGGCGCGCTGACGACGCGTTGGGCTGCACGTCAGCCGATCAACACCCGCTCCAACAAGGCGCCGATCCGGTCTGATAGCTCCGTCAACGGCACGTTTGCTTCGTGTTCCGGGTAGAACGTCCGCACGTGCTCCGTGCCAGGCCCGAGCCCAAGCCCTATGAGACGCAGACCGGTGAGCTGCTGCCCGGCTAGGCGCCGCCCGCCGATTTGGCCGTCCATCCTGCCGCCGGACAGCTGCGCGACTGCGCTGTGCAAATCCTCGGCCGACGACCGACGGCCGGCTGGCTCGCCGTCTGACAGCACCACGACCACTCGGTCGTTCGCGGCGCGGTCGAGGACCTTCTCAGCGAAGGCGATCAAACACGGCCCGTCGTCGTTGTAGCCTGGCTGGTTGTGGCCACCGGGTCGGCAACCGTCGACTTCGAGCGGCATCTCGGCGATGCGGGACCGAACCGCCGCGTCGAGCGGGTCGTCGAAATCGTGCAGCGGGATCAACACGTCCTGAAACCCGTCGATGGCGAAGGGCACCTGCAGGCGATGCAGCGTCTCGGCCAGCAGCACCGTGCCGAGCAGGGCGTGGTTGGCTGGCGCGCCGCTCATCGAGCCGGACAGATCGACCAGTAGCCCAATGGCCACCTCGCGGCGCTCCGGGATCGTCGTGCGGGTCCACAACCGATCCCATTGTGTGGGATCGGCCTCCCACGACATCACGCGGCGCAGATCCAGGCGCTGGCCGGAGGCGTATCCCGAGCGGCGGCGCAGCCGTTTTCGGGGTTGTAGGACGTCCTCGAGGTGGCGAACCAGACGGTCGACCTGCTCGGCGACGTGGCGGTAGGCGACGTCGTAGGGTGCGCTCGACTGCGGGACCTCCAGGGGCGCTGTAGCCCTGGTTTTTCGGGCCGCGTCGTCCACAGCGCGGCGTCGCTCTGCGTCGGTTTGCGCGCGGCCGCGTCGCCGCGTCGGCGCCTCGCCAGCCAGCATGGGACGATGGGCGCGGGCACCCATGGCCTGCTCAAGCAGCGCTGTCGCCAGCTGCTGGCTCACGGCTTCCGACAGGCCCGTGGTTGCGCCAGCGCGGGCGTCATCGGTCTCGGACTGGTCGGAGCCGCCGGCGAGGTCGCCGCCAAGGCTGGGGGCGAGCCCAGACCACGGTCCGCCGGCGCCTCCCACCTGCGCCTGCGCCAACTGCGCCGCCGCTGGATTGCGGCGCAGACTTCGGGCGAGACGATCACGGTCAGCCTCGAAGAGACCACGCGCGACCGGCAAGATCTCCGCCACGGCGAGACAGTGCGCGCGCCACGCGAACAGTCGCACCGCCTGCTCACGCCGCGACGGTGGCCAGGGTGACCCGGTCAGGTTGGGCTGCACCTCTGCGGCATAGTGGGCCTGGAGATCGGGGAGGTCGCCGCTCAAGCTGGTCGCCGGGGTGGTCGCGCTGTACCGCCGCCTGGCGTCACGCGTCGCCTCGAGCGCGGCGGCCACACCGGGCGGCAGTCGACCGGGCGTCGGGCTGTAGCCGCGCTGCCCCTCAGCCGCACACTCCAAGCAGAAGGTGATGAAGCCAGAGCCGAGCGCCATGGACGGATGCGCCTCGCCGCGTCCGGCCGCCAACCAGGGGCCGGCGCCCGGGAAACGTCCGACGATCCACTGCTCGACGCGCGGGTCTTCGATGCCGTTGAGCGCCGTCATCCCGGCCCGCAAACTCGGGAAATCCAGGGGAAAAGACAGGTAACGACTGATCAACACATGGCCGACCTCATGGGCGACGATGCCGGCGCAGTACGCAGCCCCACGGCGCTGCAGCTCGGCGCGGTCGACCGTGAGCACCCGTCGCGCCGGATCCCAGGACCAACCTGCGCCGACTTCGAGGTCGAGCTGTCCGTCCTGGCAGAGCCCCGCGGCGAGGGTCGCGAGCTCACCGGGCAGCTGGCTCCCAGGGGTCATGCGCCGTCGTCCTCGCCGTCGTCCTCGCCGTCGTCCTCGCCGTCGTCCTCGTCCTCGTCGTTAGGATCCTGATCATCGAGACTGGACGCTCGCGTCGCGGGTGCCGCATCGACCCGCTCGGGCGCCCACAGTCCCGGGCCGATCCCAGCCGCGTCCATCAGCCGCGCGACCGTGACTCGATCCGACCCCGGCCGCACGCGCGCCAAGTAGTAGCGCACCAACGCTTTGCGGAGGGTCAGGATCTCGCCGTCCTCGCCGCCACGCATCGCCAGATAGTCCATCACCGCCAGCAATCCGCGGCGCGTGAACACGTAGCGGTCCTTGCGTCGGGCGCCGAGAGAGCCCGTGCGACTGCGGGCTGCGCCCTCCAATCCGGCGTGAAAACGGGCCAGCGCGCGCAAGAAGTTGTCGAGCCCGGTGATGGCTGCCAGCGCGCCAAGCGGCGGCGACACCACGTCGCCCGCAAAACGCTCACCGAGCACCCGCACCGCCGGATGCTCGCCATGCACCAGGAATCGCAGCATCGCGAGGTACTCCACCTCGCCCGGCGCGCGCACGTAGCGATAGCCGCGCCACCGGTCGCGGTAGGCCGGCGAGAGCGCGCTGCGGCCGGCGTACTCAGCTGGGTTCATCGTCGCGAACATGCGAAACGTCGGGGCGACAGGCGTGCCACCGGCGCCGATGACCTCACCGCGATGCTCCGTCAACACCAAGCTCGGGATGCGCTCGAGCGCCGGGTTCAGGCGCTCCAAGATCTGCGGTTCAGCGAGGTTCAGCTCGTCGAGCACCACCCACCAGCCGCGCTTCATCGCGGTGACGACCAAGCCGTCCTGCCAGCGCCAGGGATGCGCCGGTTCGCCCTCCTTCGGCAGCTCATCGCGCGGCACAAACCGCCCGACCAGCTCCCCCGTGTCGGTCTGCCCGTTCAGGTTGAGCCGCACCACCGGCTGGCCCAGCAGCATCGCCAAGTAGAGCACAACCGACGTCTTGGAGACGCTGGTCTCTCCCTCCAACAGGCAAGGCTCGCGCAGCAACACGCTCTCCGCGACATGTACCAGCGACGCCGCCGTCGTCGTGTCGAGGCAGTAGTGCTCGAAATGGCGGGCGAGCGGCACCAACGCGCGCTCTTCGTCCGTCAGTCCGACACGGCGACCCAGCGAGATCGGTCCGACGCGCAGCGTCTCCCGCTGTACGTCGACCAGATCGCGCATCGGCGTGCTGATTGGCTCATGAGAGTTCAAAATACCATCGGAACTATCGGTGTCTCCAAGCTCTTGTAGCCACGCGTCCAGATCCAATTCAGCGTTGCTGCCCAGGTCCTCGACGCCGTGCGACGTCGTCGGCATCGGCACGCTCACCCAGATGTCGTCGTCATCGTCGCCCCAGGATTTCTCCAGCTTCAGCTTGTGACCGGTCGACTTCTCAACCAGCCCCCGCACCAGCTCAACCACCGCACGCGGCGCGCCGCCATATTGGATTTGACCCCGCTCGCTCTCGTCGGTCTCGACCGAAAAATCATCCCAGGGCAGGGCGCGCAGGTCGTGCTCGAGGTCAGCGATCAGGCTGAGATTTGGGCATTTGAGCGTGATGTCCCACTTTCCGGTCGCTACTCGCAGCCGCTCCTCGCGGGTCGTGTCGGGATCTAGGGGCAGCTCGACGATGACCACATGGCCCTCATCCGGCAGGGTCGGATCGAGCTGCACATCGGTGAGATCGAGGTCACAGCTCAGCAAGAAGTCGCGCACCTGCTCGGCGGTCGCCCTGGCAGCGGCCGGGTAGCGGACAACCGCGTCAATGAGTGAGTCGGTCTCGTGCTGTACCCGAAAGTTGTCGACCCCGGCCTCGTGCATCGCGGCGCTGAGGTGCATCCCCGCGGTCGGGCTATCGGTCATCAACAAGACATCCCACCGGTCATGATCGCGCCCAGCCCACGGGCGCAGCCGGCCGCTGTCGAGCAGGGCCAACGGTAGCGTCACCAGCGCCGCGCCGTCGGTGTCTTCCGCCTCGGTGTCGACGCGCAGCGGATGCCGCGACGGATCGGCGCCGCGCTCGCGCAGGAACGCCTCGATGATCCGGTGCGCCGCCCGTGTGACCTTGGTGTCCTTGCTCAGCGGCCCGGGTTTGAAGCAGAACAGCGGCCGACTGCCCCCCTCCAACGGGCGCAGCTGCACGCGGGTGAAGCCGTCCGCCGCGAGCTTGGCCTGCAGCGCGAGCGCGGCGCTCAGGTCATCGCTCGCCAGCACAACCGCACACCGCTGCTGCAACGGTTTGCCCAGCAACGCGGGATCGCGGGCGTATACCCAGATGTCGTCGTCGCCGTCCGACCAGGCCTTCTCCTCTTCCACCTCCGGCAGCGCCAGCTCGGCCAGCGTCCACCGCAGCAGCTGTCGGGCGAGGGGAGAGGCGCCGCCGTAGCGGAGCCGCTCGTCTTCGACCTCATCCACCTCGACGTTGCTGACGCTGAAACCCAAGTCGGTCAAGCGCGTCTTGAGCCGCTCCCCGAACTCGCCATCGTCGGCGTGCACGGTCAGGTTCCATTTGCTCAGGGGTTTGTCGTGCCCGACGCGAATCACCGCGTCCGCATCCCGCAGCGTGGCGACCGGCATGATGGCGGGCGACAGGGGCTTGAGGCGCGTCAGCAGCGCCGTCACCTCATCGATCGGCGTCGTGCGCACGTACGCGAGCTCGAACGCGCGCGTTGCGCCAAGCTCCACCGTGACGTCGTGCCCGTCCGCCACCAGCCGCCCGGTGAGGGCTTGGCCGATAGCGGCGAGCGCCGTCTCAACTCGAATGCGCATGCAAATTCAGCCTTTCAGCGCGGTCAGCGCGACTTTGGGGACCTTCAACCAGCCGGGCGACTGCTCGAAAGCGGTCATCACTTTGCCCAGCGTCAGGTTGTTTTTGTGGTCCGTGAACCAAGCGGGGGTTGGGTTCATCACGAAGGGCGTACGGATCACCGACTTCTGCGGATGGTCCACCAGCAAGCCGTTGTGCACCACGCCCTGACCACTCTCGATGTTGTCGAGCGGATGGCCGGGGAAGGCGCCCCACGTCGCGTTTACAATGCCGTAGCCCAGCCCACTCCAGCAGTTGATAGCGATCGTGCCGTAGCGCAAATCGGCGATGGCTTGGTCGAACGCGGCGCCCAGCGCCTTCTCGCTCTTGGGATGCACGAGCAGGTTGATCGACAGCGTGCCCCAGCAGCGGTCGTTGGCAAAAGGTACCGCGGCGGCCAGGTAGCTCGCCGCGTCGGTGGCCTCAAGCTCGACGAAGCTCATGATCCCGGCCCACGGCTCGTTGGTCAGCGCGAACTCGCCAACCTCGGTGCCCACGCCCTCCAGCAGCGTCCAGGGCAGCACGCCGTCGCCGTGGTTTGGACCACCGGTCTCGCCCAGATCGGTGTGCTCGTACTCTGCGGTGAAGCGCTCCCAAGTCGCCTGCGCGGCCGGATAATAAGCCTTTCGGGTCGGAGTCGCCGCCAGCTTCTCGTAGACCAACTGCTTGAACCGCCCGCCCTGCGCCCAGCCGCTGGCCAGCACGATCAGCCGGCTGCCGTTGCAGTTGAAGCCACAGTTGTAGGCCAACATCGAGGCCACCTGGCGCGCCTGGTAGTCCAGCTCGGCGTCGCTCCACGGCCCCGGCACCACCAACACGGGCGAGACGC
>CALENB010000261.1 GCA_937910235.1 uncultured Myxococcales bacterium
TGGCCGTCGCAGCCTTGGTTTTGGCCGTCGCAGCCTTGGTTTTGGCCGTCGCAGCCTTGGTTTTGGCCGTCGCAGCGTCGGCCTCTGACGCTGCGACCGTCGCGGTCGGCTCCTTGGATTTCTCTCGAGTCGTTTTCGCCGTTGGGATGGCCCGCAGCTCCGCCGCGTTGGCGCCGTCTGCCCTAGTCGCGTCGACCGTCACGTCCGCCGCCGCAGCCTCCGCCGTGGGCCGCTTCCTGCCGCCGCGGCCCCGCCGACTCGCGCGCTTCTTGGGCTCGTCGGCGCCAGCGGCCGCGGCCGCCGTCACCTCGACCATCTCAATCACGTTCGGCGCAGCTCTTCCCCCGGATCTCCGGCCTTTGCCAGCAACCCGCGACCGCGGACCGTCCGGCGCGACGTGGCGAATCGGCACCGCCCGCTCCCAGTGATCATTGAGATGCACCGCGAGGTCGGCGTAGTCCTTATCGTTGGCCAAGACGATGATCTCAGCGAGCGGGAAGCGAAACGCATACTCGCCGATCTTCGCCGTCACCAGCTTGTCGACGAACTCCTTGCGCGTGACACGACCAATGATCACCTCGATCCGCTCCGGGTTCGCCTCAATCGTGCGCAGCGTCGCGGGGGTGACCGTATTGGTGTGATTGGCCGCCAGCACCACCATGCTGACGTTGGCCTCGAGCAGCAGCACCGCGACGTCGGTCTTCGGGATGTTCTCGAAGTCGACGATGTACACCACCTGCCGCGGCGTCGTCTGGGAGGCGAGCTTCGACGCCACCTCGGTGAGTTTCCTACCCATAGCTGCTTTGTCCCCTGTAATTCGGCCGAGTCGCCCGATTCGGCCGAGTCGCCCAATGCTTGCGCGCTAGTTTCGCACCACGACACTGGATGCACAACGCGCCGCGCGTCATCGGCTACGGCCGGCGACCGTCTACGCCGGTCGAGACGATCGGGGCCTGAGCGCCGGTCTGCCACGGCACGTCGGGCCACCACCGCAGCCGAATGGGCGGCGCGCTGGGCTCGACTGAGCCGCCCGGTCGCGGCGTCAGCACCGCCACCTTGGCGACGTCCGCGGCGGCCAACGTGCGCTCGATGGGCTCCGTCCAGCCGTGCAGCGCTAGGTCAAACAACCCCCAATGTACGGGCAGCAGCACCTTGCCGCGGAGCCACTGATGGGCCTCGACCGCCTGCTCCGGACCGATGTGCCAATCCGGCCAGGCTTTGTGGTAGGCGCCGACCTCAATCATGGTCAGATCAAACGGCCCGAGCGCCTTGCCGATCGCCTTCATGCCGGGAAAAAGCCCCGTATCTCCCGAGAAAAAGACGCGGTGCGCGGCGCTGATGAGCGCATAGCCGGCCCACAGCGTCGCGTTCTGGTCGAGCACATGCCGGCCCGAGGCGTGGCGGGATTCGGTGCAATGAATCGTGAGCGACCTACCGTCGTCGTGGCGCAGCGTGTGCTGGTCGCCCCAATCCACTTCGGTGATGCGCTCGGCCGGCACGCCCCAGTAGACCAGGTGCGCGGTCACCCCCAGCGGCGCGATCCACCGGGTCCTGAGCTGGTTGAGGGCGACGATGGTGGGGTGGTCGAGATGATCGTAGTGGTCATGCGAGAGCACGATGGCGTCGATGGTCGGCAGGTCTTTGAGCGCGAGCGGCGGTGGATACCAGCGCGCCGGTCCGAGCCACGTCAGCGGCGACGCGCGTGGTCCCCAGACCGGATCGGTCAGCACGCGGAAGCCATCGATCTCCACCAGCACCGTCGAGTGGCCCAGCCACGTCACGCGCAGGCCGGACGCTGGCGGGGTGGTGAAGCGCACCGGGTCGACGCGCTCGATCGGCACAGGTCCGGTCGGGGCGGCATACGCGCTTTTGTTCAGGAAACCGTGGACGGTGGCCGCCACATCGTTCCAGAGCGGCTGCGGATTGACGAAGACACCGTCACGATACTGCGGCGACGCCTCCATGTGTGCCCGCCGCTCGCCTGTCGCGCTGGTGCCAAACGCCCGCCAGCCGTCGACCACGACGATGACGACAGCGAGGATCAGCAGCGCGCCGGCCCACAGCAGCATGCGCAGAAAGAGTCGGACGTACCGACGCGACCGCGGAGCAGAGGTGGGCATGTGGCAGTTCCTTGCGATGGGGGGGCAGCGCGCGCCGCAGGTTGCCACGGTTTGGCCGCGCCGAGCAGCCGTGGGCGGATGTTGCGCGGTGACGTCGGCGGCTCGCGAGCGTAGACTCCGCTCACAAGCCGTCGCGATTCGGCGCGAGAGACTCGGCCGACTCGTGTGCATCGACCGCCGTGTGTCGAGAAGGGAGAAGCCATGCCGCCTCGTGATTCATCTCGGTCGCTCCCCGCCCTTCCGCGGATGTCGGTGCAGATGTCGCTGCAGCTGGCGGTCCTGCTGACGCTCGCGCTGGGCGGCTGCGAGAACGACGCGGCACCAGCCGAGACCACCGACGCAGGCCACGTCGACGTCCCGGCGCCGACGGCTTGGTTGACGGTGTTGGACGTCCTCTCCTTCACCCGCGGCAAGGACGGCGTCGCCCCCGGCTTCAACATCGACGGCGTCGTCAGCGCAGACGGCGACGAGGCGTCGTGCGGCAAGTCCGATTTCATCGCGCCCTGGGGCGCAACAGGGGTCGACAACCAGTTCGCGCGGTTGGTTCCCCTCATCGAACTCTCAGGTATCGGCGCGCTGGAGGGCATCGTGGAGGCGGTCATCAAAGACGGCGGCCTGCTCATCTTGGTGCAGCTCGAAGGCGTCGACGACCAGAAGAACGACTCGGACGTGCGGCTCCGCGTTCGCCTCGGCTCCGGCGCGCCGTTGCTGGGCACAGACGGCCAAGTGCTGGCCGGCCAGACCTTTCACCTGCACGACAACTCGCCCGAGACCACGCTCAACGGCACGATCGTCGACGGCCTGCTGACCACGAACGCGGTGGACACGGAGCTGCCCATCGTCGTTTTTGGCGTCGGCTACGCGCTCAAGCTGCGAAAAGCCCAGTTTCGCGGGCGACTCACGGAGTCCGGCGGGTTGACGGACGGATTTCTCGGCGGCGCCGTGCCCATCACCTCGATCTTGGAGATCGCCAAGAAAGCCGAGGAGGGCCAGAAGGGGGTGTATGATCTGGTCTCGGCCATCATGGAGACGGCAGGGGACCTGTCGCGCGACAAGGACACGGGCTTGTGCACCGAGATCAGCGCGACGTTCGGCTTCAGCTCCGTCAGCGCGTTTCTAATGGACGACAAGCTCGCCCCCTAGTATCGGTGGTCCACATGCGGCGACCGGCTGCGAACTAGCCACTCAGGAACCAATCATGACGAACGACCTCTGGATGCTCCTCGCCGCCGCCGCAATTCAATGGGCGCTGATCCTCGTAGCCGCCACCACCAACATCGCCACCAGCGGCATGAAGTGGGCGCTCGGCAACCGCGAGAGCCGTGACGAGATCCCGCCCTGGCTCGCCCGTGCAGAGCGCGCCAGCCGAAACATGGCGGAGAACCTGCCGCTCTTCGCGATCTTGGTGCTGGTAGCCCACGTCTCCGGCTCCGCAGACGCCATGAGCAGCCAGGGGGCGATGATCTTCGTCGGTGCACGCGTCGCGCACGCGCTGGTCTACATCGCCGGTATTCCGGGCCTGCGGACGCTGTGCTGGGTCGTCTCGATCGTGGGCATGGGCATGATCGCGACGAGCATCCTCACCTAACGATGCGTGGGGTCGGCCTCGTTCGACGCTCGCCCGATTCAGCTCTCGGCCGCCCGCCGCCGCATCTCGTCGGCCTCGTCGTCTTCGAGCTCCTTCAGCAGGCCCTGCAGGTCGACGCGCGCCTTCGATGCCTTGTAGATGCCCGTCAGCTTCGTGTCGGGCAGCAGCTCGCCTTTCTCATACATCGCCCACATCTCGGCGGCATGCTGCAGCGGTCGCTTGGTCGGGCCGTAGCCCAGCAGAAACTGGTTCAGGTTGTTGACGTCGCGGATCAGGATCTCTCTCGCGCTCTGGTTGCGCGCCGCGTCGATGGACTGCGGAAAGTCGATGACGACGGGTCCGTTGGCGTCCAGCAGCACGTTAAAATCGGACAGATCGCCGTGCACAATCCCGGCGCACAGCATCTTCACCACCTCCGAGATCAGCTGATCGAAGATGACGTGCGCTCGCTCAGCCCCCACATGGACCTCGCCGAGCCGCGGCGCTGGGCTGCCGTCTTCGTTCTGCACCAGCTCCATCACCAACACACCGTCGACGAAGTGGTACGGCGTCGGCACCCGCACGCCGGCGTCTTGCAGACGGTAGATTGTGTCGACCTCCGCGGACCGCCACGCGGCCTCCTCCTGCGCCTTGCCGTGCCGTGTGCGCTTGGCCATGGCGCGCTGATCCCGCGAATTTCGGGACTTTCGGCCCTCCGTGTAGCTCGCGCGATGCTTGAAGGAGCGGTGCGTCGCCTCCTTGTAGACCTTCGCCACGCGGTGCTCGCCGCCCGAGACGACCAGGTACACCTGCGCCTCCTTGCCGCTCATGAGTGGGCGCACCACCTCGTCGATGAGGCCGTGGTCGAGGAGTGAACGAAGTCCGGTTGGAAAGCGCATGGGTCTGTGATCCTCTTGGTTGTCCCGGTATCTCTGGCAGCGGAGCCCCGACTGCCGCGGGTAGCTTGCCTTCCCCGGCGCGCAATTACACGTCGCGCCGCCTCTCGGCCACCATCTGGCACGCCGAACCGCAGGTGCACCGGGCAGAACGTCGCCGCACGCTCCGCGTTCCCATGTCGAACCCAGATGTAGACGACCGGGCGCGCTAAAGGGTGAACGGCGCGCGGTTGGCGGTCCACTTGACGATTGCAGCGCGCGATCAGACCGTGCCGCTCGCACCCGGCAATCCGGGGTCGGGAGGCGCGTATGTGTGGTGTTATCGGTCTGGTCTACGAGCATTACCGCAGCGACCTCGGTCGCATCGCAGGCGAGCTGCTCAAGACCCTGGAATATCGCGGCTATGACTCCACTGGCGGGGCGATTCAGGGCGATGACGTCAGCGTCGACCTGCGCAAAGGCGTGGGCGCCCCGAGCGTCATGGCTGACAAGCTCGGCATCACCAGCCTCGGCGGGCGCATCTTCTGCGGCCAGGTGCGGTGGGCGACTTTTGGCGCGGTCGACGACGCCAACGCGCAGCCCCATGTCGTCGGCTGCAAGGCGTTTCTCTACGGCGCGCACAACGGCAACGTCACCAACAGCGATGAGCTCAAGGCGTGGCTGACGAGCGAGGGCCACGACGTCCTCAGCGACAACGACGGCGAGATGGTCGTGCACACCATCGAGCATTGCTTCGCGAGCCTGCTGCAGAACGAACCCGAAGCCAGCCGTGAGCTGCCCGACGTGCGTCGCCGGGTCATGCGCGCCGCCATCGCCGCCGCCTCGATTCGTCTGCAGGGCAGCTTCGCCGCGGTCATCGTGGATCCCAAGACGCGCACCGCCTGGGCCATCAAACACGGCTCCAGCCTGTACTGCGGGGTCGGCACCTCCGAGGCAGGCGGACGTTTTGTCATCGCGTCGTCGGACCTGTCGTCCGTGCTCAAGCTCACCCGCGTGGTCCTGCCGATGGTGGAGGGTGAGTTTGTCGAGATGAGCGCGACCGGCTACCAGATGTATGGGATCCGCGGCGCCGGGGTCGAAGCGCTCGTTCGTGAGCCGGTCCGCAGCCGCCTGCAATCCTCCGATATCGGCCTGCGCCCGCCCTTTGAGACGTTCATGGATCAAGAGATCGCCGCGCAGGAGGGCACGGTGCGCGACGTCGTGCGGCTGCTGCTGGGCGGTTCGGCGTTCACCCAGAGCCTGGGCCCGGTGTTCAAGAGCGTGGCGGACAGCGACGTTCAGCAGCTCCAGGCCGGGATCGACGATCTGCGCGGGCTCACCGATGACGACGCGGTGCGAGACGGCTTTCGCGCGCTTGTGGACGGTGCCTCGTTCCGACGTCTCGTCGCCTCGGTGCCCGCCAACCTACGTGACGACGCGGTGCGTGGTGGCCCAGACGCGCTGCTCTCCGCGGAGGCTGGTTTCCTCGGTGATCTGCTGCCCAGCGCGCGGCATCACGGCGACCGCGTCTCGATCCGCCTGCTCGACAGCGTGCTCGAGCGCGCCGATGTGCGGGCGTGGTCGGCTGCGGTGGACGCCTTCACCGCACACTGCGTCGCCGCCATCGAACAACGCGGGCGGCTGTACGTCGTCTGCTGCGGATCGAGCTTTCACGCCGCAAAAGCAGGTGCGGTGTTCTTCAACGCCATCGCGCGCAGTGAGCTGCTGGCCGTGCTGCCCGGGGAGTTCCGCGGTCAGCACGCCAAGAGCCTGCGCGACGGGGACGTCGTCCTCGCCGTCAGCCAGAGCGGCGAGACCAAGGATCTCATCGACGTGCTCAACGACGTCATCGCGGGTCCGGAGAAGGTCGCGTGCCTCGGCCTCATCAACAACGTGAACTCAACGATCGGCCAGGAGAAGGCGGAGGTGGTGATCCCGCTGCGCTGCGGCCCCGAGATCGCGGTGCCCGCGACGAAGAGCTTCATGAACCAAGTGGCGGTGTTCTACGGCCTCGCGCTGCGTCTCGCCGGCGCGCGTGTGGCCGCCGGCCATCTGTCCGTCACCGATCGTGCGGCGATGGCGATCCAGGTCGAGGACAGGCTCGCCCGCCTGCCGAATCTCCCCGACCTGTTACGCGCCACGTTTGAGAGCACCGACGCCGCCATCGAAGAGGCCGCCCAGATGCTGTACCTCAAGCCGTCGATGCACCTGCTCGCGATTCGTCACATCGCCGTCGCCAAGGAGGGCGCGCTCAAGATTCGCGAGGTCGTGTTGAACCACGCCGAGGGCTTCGAAGGCTCCGAGTTCAAACATGGCCCAAACACCATCCTGGGTAAGAACACCATCTGGGGACCACGCCAGGTGGAGCGGCTGTTGCAGACCACTGGCCACGCCATCGACGCCGTCGCCGAACGCGCCGCGGATGGTCGGCTCAGCCCACAGTCAGCCCGCCGTGTGGCGCGAGCCGTGTCCGACGCCCTGTTCAGCCCGGAGGGCAGCTTCGCGCTGACGACCGAGGAACACGCGCTGCTCGACCAGATCTTCGACCGCGACGCCGCGCTGCGCACGCTCGACAGCGACTATCCGCTTGTCTTCATCACGGGTCCCGACGAGCGCGACGTGCTGCTCACCGTCTCGCAGGTCAACACCCATAAGATCCGCGGCGCGTGCATCGTGGTCATCGCCGAAGACCATCCTGCGTTGCAGCAGGCCGCGAGCAAGCCGCCATCGGACAACGCGGCCTATCGCCATGTGACGATCACCTTGCCGCGCACCGACGACACGTTGATGACCCCCTTCACCGCGACCCTGGTGTTGCAGCGCCTCGCGCTCAAGATGAGCCTGCTCAAGATGAACCACCTCGATCGGCTCGGCATGGTGGGCCACGGTGTGCACCCGGACGTGCCAAAGAACGTCAGCAAATCCATCACGGTCGACTGACGGCGGACGCCCACGCCAGCCGCCTGCCTGCGACACCCCTCATGACCGACGCTTCGTTTCTACGCTCCGATCCGCACCGCCACCGCCACCCGTTCGCGTTTTTTCACTACGAAGCCACGTTTGAGCCAGCAGACTGCGCCGCGCTTGAACGCCTATTTGTCGGCGAGCACGCGTGGCAACATCGCTCGAAGGGCGGGTACGCGTGTGCGCTGCGCGAGGTGTCCGATGACATCTCGCCAACCTTAAAACAAACTTTGGTGGCGGAAATCCAGCGGATCACGGCGACGCCGCTGATGAGCCAGGTCCAGGTCACCGCGCAGCTGATGGCGCCCGGACAGTACGTTGGGGAGCACAGCGACCACCCCCAGCTCGGCTATGAAGTCGCCCGATTGATCGTCTACCTCAACCGTGACTGGCAACCCGAAGACGGCGGTCTGCTGGAGCTGCTCGACGGGCCCGATGGCGCCGCCACGCAGGTGCCACCGCGGTACAACCACGGGTTTGCCTTTCTCCTCCACGCGCTGTCACTCCATCGCGTGACACAGGTGCAGCGCACGCGACGCTCGGTGGTCTTCAACTTCTGGCATCCGGCCAATTCACCGGCGCTCGCCGAGGCCGTCGCGGCGCTGCTGGCCGGGATGCACTTCTCCGAGCTGCCGGCGGTGTTGGACGCTGTGGTCTCTCAGGTCGAAGCGCAGCTCGATGAAGACACGAGCTTCCGCGCTAACGTCGCGGCCGTCGTGCTGCATCGCTGGGGATACGACGCGCACACCGCCGCCGCGGGATACTTCCAGTGTGCCGGGCTGCCGTGGCCCCACGCGCTGCCAGACCAGCGCTCCGCCGTCATCAAACTGGCGGTGTGGATCGCGACCCTGCACCAGGGCATCTTCGATTTGGATGCGTGGCAGCGCCTGGACGATGCACTCGGTGGTATCACGCCGCCGTCGGAGATCCGGCCGATCTGGCAGCTGTGTCTGCCACGGCGCGGCGACTGAACCGACCTCGAACAAGTGCGCCGAGCGTTTGGCCCAGCCCTGCCTTCCTGTTTTGGGCGCGGGGCGCGCTGTCCCCACGCAGAAGCGTGGCACGCCGCATTTCCGTTGACGCGCGGCGCGAAACTTGTCACCGTCCCCGCACACACAGAGCCGGGCTGGGCCTATCCTTAGTGCGGGACTTGTGGAGGCAAGGCGCGAGCGCATGTGCGCGACGCGGTGAGCCGACGGTGTCTGGCGAACGGTCCGACGAGACCGCCGCGGAGACCGGCGAGGTTGTGATCAGCGGCCTCGCATCGTAGGGAGACATCCGCGTCGCGGATCGTTCATTTTGCGGCCTGTCGGGCCGCGGTGAGGACTATCACATGCCAAATCGTCGTGCATTTGACCACATTGGTAACTTCAACTTCAAAATCGAGATCGAAGGCGTCACCACCGGTGCGTTCCGCAATGTCGAAGGCCTCGATTCCGAGACCGAGATCGTGGAGTACCAGGACGGCGACGACCTGATCCTGCGCAAGCGTCCGGGCCGTACGAAGTACAGCAACGTGACCCTCAAGCGTGGCTACATCAACAACACCGAGCTCTGGGAGTGGCGTAAGGCCGTCATCGAGGGCAAGGTCACCCGCAAGAGTGGCTCGATCATCCTCTGCGCCGACGACGGCACCGAGATCATGCGCTACAACTTCTTCGAAGCGTGGCCCACCAAGTGGAAGGGCTTCAGCCTCGACGGCAAGGGCACCGACGTCAACGTCGAAGAGATGGAGCTCGCGGTCGAAAAACTCGAGCGCGGCTAGGTTCTACTGACTCGCGAGAGTCGAACGACAGACCCGCTGTAGCTTCGTGCTGCAGCGGGTTTGTTGCGTCTGGGACGCGAGGATTGCGGGCGATCGCGTTCAGCCGGTGCATGGCTGCGCTATTGAACCGGGCGCGCTCGCTGCACCCACCAGCCGAAGGCAGCGACGCCTGCGTAGAGCGCCAGCGCGCTCGCCGCGAGTCCACCAAACGCCGGCGGCGTCGGGATGACAAACTCGGACAGCGTCTGGATGCCGAGCAGCGTCGCGCACAAGACCCACAGTCGGCGGGACTCTCGCTGTTGCACCGCAGGAGCGAGCCGAACCGTCGCGGCCAGCACGAAGGCACACTCAAGCGCCCACGCCCAGGGTGGGTGCAGCCACAACCCCAAACCCAGCGCCGGCTCTTGGCTGAATCCCACTGGCAAGTCGGGCGTGTGGACGAGCAGATCGGCCGCAAAGTGTGATGCGACGACGAGCCCCACCGGCAGGGCCGCACCGCGCCAAATCCGGCCTGCGAGCGCGCCGAGCACCACGGACCACACGATCGTCGCGGGCACCGAGTGGGTCCACACACCGGCGGTGACCACCAACTTTGGCGCCGTCTGCGCGAGGCGAGCGCCCTCGACACCCACAAGCCCGAGCAGCATGAACCCTACGTCCACAGCCTGCGCGGCCAGCAGGAGCACCCAAAAAGGCGCGCCGGCCTGGCCGCGGGACGCGCGATAGGCGAGCAGAGCAGGGGCGTAGTGGCCAACGAGCATGGGCACAAGGTCCCACGCCGCCGCTGCGCTCGTCTAGGCCATCACGGTCAGCTACCACGGCGCGCTCATCGAGCTTCGACAGACGGCGCGCGGCGACGCTCAGATGCGCCCGAATCGGCGCGGTGCCCATGAACCCGCGGATCAGACGGAGCTACCCGTCGTGCCCCTCGGGCGACCGAACGCAGGTCTCTCGTCCGACGCCACGCCACGACATCGGGCTGCCCACGCCGTCGGCGGTTCAGCGCCGCAAAACGGCGACAGCGCCGTCGTGATTGAGGACGAGGGGTTAGACATCGGCGACCTCATCGCGCAAATCGAACGGACGTAGCGTCAGCCGTGGTTCGCTGCGGCGACGTGGAACAGGGTAGCGCCGGCGCCGTAGGGTGATGCACCTGCGACGCTTTCCGCTACTTCAACCGCTTCAGCACAAAGGGATCTGGGGTCTGCGACAGCGCGAAACGCACAGCCTGCCCATTGAGCGCATACAACCCACCAGGGGTCGCGATCACATCCGTCACGCCTTCTTTCACGTCCGTCGCCGTCGCCGTCGCCGCGGTCCATTTGCCGGACGCAGGTTGCAGCCGAAACACCTTGGCGCTGAACGCGACGTGGACTGCGCCATCGGAGTACGCCATGCCGTCAGCGCCGGCGAGCAGGCTCTTGTCGTCTGAGAAGGCACCGGTAATCGTCACTTTCTTCACCGCGGCGCTGCTGAGGTCGACACGCACAAGACTGGGCGGGTCGTAGACCACGCTGAGCAGCGCCGATTCGTCGGGCAGGATGACCGCCGCGTTCTGGCCAGCGAATGTGCCTTTGAGCGCGGGATCGCTCGCGAACAGCGCCGCGCCAGTGTCGAAGTCGACCCGGTATACGTTGGGCTGCTCGCGGTCGACGACGTAGCCGACGCCGTCCTTGGTGACGGCCACGTCCGTGCACGTCGCGTCCTTGGCGGCCGCCGACAGCGCGTGATTGGCGATGCGCGTGCCCGTCTTCATGTCGAACACCCACACAAACCCTGCGCGGGGTCCGGGTTTCTTGTCGTCCATGGCGCACACCCACAGCCGGTTTCGCGTGAGGTCCACATCCATACCCAGTGTCCACCACGTGCCGAGCTCGGTCTCTTTGAACAATGCGATGTCCTGGCCAGTCTCGGCGTCCAATCGATGCACGGAGCCGTCCTTGAGGCTACCGAAGTAGAAGACCCCTGCGACCTTGTCGTATGCGCCGCCCTCCGGGAACTCCGCTTTTACAGCGTATTCGTCGAGGAACGTGAGCTGCTTGGCGGTGACCGTAGCCGCCGTGACGGGCGCGTTCTCGCTGCCACAACTGGCCGTCATCATGACGAGCAGCACCATGCCGAGCGCCACGGCACGCGCCGTGACTGGCCCCGCGCCCCGCGCTGAAGGGAGGCGGTCGTGGCGTGT
Organism: uncultured Myxococcales bacterium; assembly: GCA_937910235.1. Classification (GTDB taxonomy): domain Bacteria; phylum Myxococcota_A; class UBA9042; order UBA9042; family UBA9042; genus UBA9042. Next base: position 11,477 of record CALENB010000261.1, read on the forward strand.
GCGGCTCCGCGTCGTCTTGGACCTGAACCTGATCATGTTGCGTGCTCCGATAGGCTGAGTTTCGGTCGCGGCAGTCACGCCGCCAGTTCTTTGACTGCTACCTCTCTGCCTCCACTCCCGTGTCGCACACGGGCGCGCCGCTGTCAGCTACCTCCCCGATCGCCTGGCCCAGCGCGTCGCAGTCCACACGCGCTACCTGGCCATCACGTCGGCGTCTTGGCCAGGTAGCGCCGCACCGTCGCCGCCTCCGCGTCGTTCAACACGCCGTCACTCAACCGCCTCAACAGGGCTCGCCGAGCGCCCACCATCGGCGCCTGACGCCCGCCGGCGGCCTCATACAGGGCCGCGACCTCAGCGGCGCTCAGCGTGCGGAGCTGCCCTATCGCCAGCGTCCCTAGCGTCAGCGGACCAATCGCCTCGCGATGCAGGTGGACAAGCTTCAGCTGGACCTGGCTCGCCATGCGCCTGACCTGCCGATTGCGACCCTCCCGAATCTCCACCCACACCTCGCTCAAACGCGGGTGTTTTGTCCCCGCGCGTCCCGATCCGGGCACCACACCGCACCGCGCCGGCTGGGTCCTGGTCTGCCCTAGCACGACCCCTTCGCGCAGGTGGATCAGCCTTGGATCTGCATCCACAGGGTCGCCACGCACCGTCAGCACGTAGCGCTTCCACACGTGAAAATCCGGGTGCGTGAGCAGGTGACTCAAATCCCCGTCATCTGTCACGAGCAGCGCGCCCGTCGTCGGCTTGTCGAGACGTCCCACAACCCCCACCCGCCCCAGCCAGTCCTCTGGGAGCAGGCCGGCCACGCAACGCTTGCCCGTGGGGTCAGACAGCGTCGTCACCACGCCGCCTGGCTTGTTCAGCAGGGCGTAGAACGTTGGTGGCGACAAGCGTGCGCGCTGGCCATCTACCTCCATCACGTCGTCTTGAGGGTCGATGAGCTGGCGTAGATCCCCAGTACTCTCGCCGTTTAGCTGGAGGCTGCCACGCTGGGCGAGCGCTTCGATTTGCGCCTTCGAGCCCATCCGCGCATCGGCGAGGAACTTCGCGAGGCTTCGCGGTATCTCCAGATCCATCGTCCCCTCCAGGTGCAGGCGCTAGAACGTGCCGTCCCGCACTTCATCCGGAGACGATGGAGCGACGATCGTCTCCACATGTACAGGCGACACCGACTCGTTCTCTGGCAGCGCGGTCTGGCCCTTCTCGGCGGCCAGACCCACTACACTCTTCACCTTGTCGAGCCAACTGCGCCCCTTCTTCGCTGGCGCTCCGGACTCGTAGTCGAACCATGGCAGGCCTGCGCGGTTGTAATCCGCGGCCGTGGGCGGCGGCTGCGGCGGAGCGGCGCCGGTGACGCTTTGCCACACCATCGAGTTACAGAGGTGAACGAAACAACGGCTTGACTGCTGCGTGTCCCAAGCCCGAATTCCGAAGGGATCGTTGTAGATCTTCTGTTTCATCCGCCCGCCCGGCGCGAGCCCCATATCCGGTGCAGCGGAGATGGACATCGGCGCGCATGGCATGGGTGCGGCGCCAGACTGCGCCCGCATCGCCGTCGGTTCCTGTTTGGGAAAACGCCGCATGAACTCGTCACGCTTCATCGGGTAGGCGATGAGCTGCAACCCACCGTGTTCAGCTTGGCCGGTGAGCTGCTCCTCGACGGTGTAGCCTTGTCCCAACTGCATCCCAACAAACTGACGAATGACGCCGGGTCCCGCGTAGAAGCCGTCGAGCCAGGGCTGTCGCGGCAGCGCGAGGAAGTTCTGCGATCGCCCTCGGCCTTTGGCGTACAGCGTCTCCGACCAGGGTTCGCCGTCCACCGCGTTGATCTTGCCAGCCGCGACCTTCAGCGCAAACGGCCAGGCAGCGTTGTGGCCGGGCACCGTCAGCGCCCGGAAGTGCAGCCACATCGCCTCGGTCGCGTACATCGGCAACATCACGCCACCGCGCCGCAGCCAAGCCTCCGGCACGCGTTCCCGATGGTCGTCGACGTGGGCGATGGAGAAGCGTCCGAGGCCGGGGGGCAGCGGATAATCCTTGCCGTCGTCTGGGATCCGGAGCGTCCGCTGAAAATTCACCTCGAACCGGCAGTGTTCGTGAACCTCAGGGAAGGAAATGACCAGTGAATCTCTTTGTAGCTCAATCATCGTTGACTCCTTTGCAAGTTTCTGTCGCCCCGGCCTCGATCACCACTCCCCATCTCGAACCTCGCGCACCACGCGCAACACGGCATGGTCCGGCATCTCCGCGAGCTGACGCAGCAGCTCGCCGAAGAGCTCCGGCCGCTTCACGATGACCGCTCGCAGCTCCTGGGAGACCTTGCCAGCCAGGGCCAGCGTGACGTCCTCGTTTTCGCCCAAATCCCGCGACAAGGCCGTAATCGTGGCCTCTGAGGGCGGCGGTGTGTCGCCTGTCTCAATGCGACTGAGGTATCCGGGCTGAATGCCAACACGTGTCGCGACTTGCCGGAGCGAGAACCGCTTGTCTTCCGCGCGTCTCGCCAGTCTTGCTCGTCGGATGTGGAGGCCGAATGCGTTGTTCATTTGTTTAGTGTTTACTAAACATGTGACGGTGTCAAGTCCGGGCTCCGGGAGAGGTGCTGCCGCGGGGAGAGGTGCTGCGGGGAGAGGTGCCAGACGTTTATCGCCAGCCAGCGAGGTGCCAGACGTTTAGCGGCCGACGGGGAGAGGTGCCAGACGTTTATCGCGGCGCCAGCGAGGTGCCAGACGTTTATCCGTCGCGAGGTGCATGTGCCAGACGATTCCCGGCTGACGATTCCCGGCTGACGGTGGGGTCGTCCCCCACGCAATGCGAACAGAGCCAGCCGCACAGTGGCTCAAGGTCCAGCGGGCGGCGCACGGGCCACCACGAACCCCGCTGAAACGGCTGGGCAAACTACTTTTTGTGCCTTCAACCCGACGATCTCGGCGCGCTGCAGCGTTGTTCCTATGGGGCAGGCGACGTCACGCAGTCCCCCGTTGGAGAGTCGACATGCGCCCGCTTCGCTGCCCAATTCCAGGGTACATCTATGAAATTACTACGAGCACCATCAATGGCGAGTTCTTGCTTCGGCCGAGCGACGAGGTGAACCGCATCGTGCTCGGCGTCATCGGGCGCGCGCAGGACCTCACGGGAGTACGCATTCATGGCTTCGTTTTTCTGTCGACGCATTATCACTTGCTGATCTCGGTCCGAAATACACGGCAGAAAAGCGCGTTCATGCGGATGCTGAACGGCAACCTCTCGAAGAAACTCAACCACCACCACCAGCGCACAGGTACCATGTGGCATCGGCGTTTTCGGGCCATCGGCGTGGCGGCGGATCGCGAGACGCAGGAGTCGCGCATGCGGTACATCTTGGCGCATGGCGTCAAGGAGGGCCTAGTCGCGCGAACCACGGATTGGCCGGGTGCGAGCGCGTTGCCGTGGCTGCTGCGGGGCGACAAACTGGTGGGGATCTGGACGGACTTCACTGCACGCTACCACGCTCAGCGACGCGTCGATTACGTGCCGCTGCCGGGCGAGTTCGAGCGAGAATACGAGGTGCACATCACGGTGTTGCCGTGTTGGACGGACCTGGGTACCGCAACTTGGCGACGCGTTGTGGTCGGCATGACCGCCGATATCGAGGCCGACGGGGTGCGCGCGCGCGCCGGCGCCCCGGTGGCCGGCGTGGAGGTTGTGCTCGCGTTTGAACCCACACATCGTCGGCCGCGACGGCTGCGTCGTCGGTGCGCCCCCATAGTTCACGCAGTCGACTCGGAGGTGCGGCGCGAGCTCCGGCGCATGCTGCGCGCCATTCGTGACGCGTACGCCGAGGCATCCGCGCGGTTCCGTCGCGGCGAATGGCAGGTTGAGTTTCCTGCGGACACTTTCTGTCCACCGGTCGGGCTGATGGCTGCATGGGAGGACGCATTGGCCGCTTGCTGACGCTTGCGCTGGATGGTTTCGCGGATCTCGATGGGTTGCTGCTGATCGACGTCTTGCGCGACCAACTTCTCTAACTCGCGAGCCTAGCGCGCCGCTGGACTTCTACGCGTCCAGCCAGCCAGGCGACGACGAGGTAGAGTGGCAACTCGATGGCGAACCACTGGGGCCCCCTGATGGTCATCATGTTCACGATCCCGCCCACGAGCGCGAGCAAGCCGACGATCATCGCCAAGCGCATCGGATGTGACGTGCCCAGCCGCGCGGCGACCCAGCCGCCTACAAACGACTGGCCCAGGTGGGCCGCCAGCACGACGAGAAACGCGACCGTCGGCAACGTCGCGACGTAGGCGTTCATCTGCACTGGGTCGTTCATGTCCATGCCGGCCGGCATGGGGAATAGGACGTGTGCGTTGAGCATGATCAGCGCCATATTGACGCACATGCCTACGAACACACCCAGAAGGACCGCACCAACGTTCCGCAGCATCGTCAGACCTCGTGATGGCATGCCCTCGCCAAGTTTCACAAGATATTGAACCGACCGTAGGGGCAGGGCAAGCAAAGCGACCCGGCGTGGTCGGATTTCCCTTTGGGTGATGGCCGGGCAGCCGGAAAGCGTGCCGGTGTCGCGCATCCCGCGGGTTTGCAGGGCTGTGGCACGTCGACCTCGCACTTCGCCCGATCGAGCGCTTCCGACATCTTTCGTGACGCGGCTAGCCCGCTGCACCCCGACGTACGGCCGACGCTCGCCCTGCGTCGTCGTCGCGAATATGGGTCACCAGCCAGTCGCGGAGCAGGCCGAGCGTATCGCCATCCACCCTGACATCCCCAGCCGCCCGTCGACTTCGTAGCCCCTCGACAGTGTGCAGGAGGGCTTGGTGCCTCGCGATGTGCGGCCCGACGTCGTCGTCGTCGCCACGCCGCAACATCTCTTCCTCAAACGTGAAGTGCTCCTTCGTGTACACGATGAGCTCGTCGAGGATTCTGTCGACCACTGTCTCGCCTCGACCGGCGACCAGGGCGTCGAACATTTCGTTCACGTACGCCATCAAGCGCTGATGTTGTCGGTCGATCTCTGCCACACCGGTCTCGTAGATCGGGCTCCACTCGAAGATGCTCATGGTCACGTCCCACAGAAGTACGCGGACAACTTAGGCCTCGAACCGTTGGGCGCAACTGTTTTGTGAACCGGACGGGGTGCCCGGATTGACCCGACTGGCCTTCGGCGTTCATCCGCGGTGTCGCTCACCCTCGTGGGAAACGTCTGGCACCTCACGCCCGCCGGCAGCGAAATGTCTGGCACCTCACGCCGGCAGCGAAATGTCTGGCACCTCACGCGAAATGTCTGGCACCTCACGCGGCAGCTTGGCCGGTGTTGTCGGCTTCATGGGTTTCTCGCTGACGAGGGGCCGCGCGACAAGCCTAGGCGCCAACCAGCGGGCGAGCTCTGCGTGGCCGGCCGGGCTGAGGTGGATGTCTCCGGGCAACTCGTTGAGAAACAGACCACTCCACGTTGTCGTCGCCAACGCACGAAAGTGCGCACCGGCGTCATGGACCAGCACGCCGCGGTCCCGGGCCAAGCCGCGAACGTCGGCTGCAAACTTGAGCGACGCGGCTCCGCGTGTTGGATGTGTCAACGCGTCGCGGTCCGGCATGATGACCAGCACGAGCGTGACATGTGCGGCGCGACCTTCCTCGATCAGCTGCATGAGCGTGGCAACGTAGGCTGGCCAGCGCCGCTTCGGCGCGAGCGGAGAGCCGTGCACCGTGCGACCGAGCCACGTCCGCAGCCAGCCGGCGACGGACGAGTGCTGGGCCGCCGCGCGCACGGCGTACGGCGCGGGGCTGAGATGTTGCAGCATCCGCGTCGGGGTCGGCCCCTTCCTGGCCGACTCCGCTGTGCACTGGGCGGGCAGCATGGGTCGCGTTCTGTCCAAGAGCGGGACGGCCGGGCAGCAGCTCAGTGGGCGATCGAGCTCGTCAAGATCGTTGCCTGGAAAGACGTGATAGACCACCACATCCGGCCGAAGCAGCGGTTGCCATCGTCGAAAAGCGAGCAACGCCGCGTCCACGCTTGTCCCTGGCATGCCGACGGACACGTGGCCGGTGCCAGGCGTCGCGGCGTCGAGCCGACCGACGACCGTGTCGGTGGCGGGCACCGACATGCCATGGACCATGGAATCACCGAGATGGAGCACCTTGCGGCGACCAGGCCGCAGGCGATCGGCGGCGAGCTGCGCCACGGCGGCGCTGGCTTCTCCGTCGGCCAGGAGCAAGCGACACGCGTGATCCTCCCACTCCCACGTCCGAGAGGCTGCATTCGTGATGTGGGGGTTGGGTCGATGGAGAGGCGAATGTCCCAGCGGCGGCTGCCGTGGCGGCGCGGGTAGCAGCGCTCGCACCGCGACCTCGGTGGACACCAGACCAAGCGACAGACCGGCGGCCACCATACCGGCGGCCATGGTCCGCGGCGCCATGACACCGAGGCCTGCACCCAAGGTCAGGGCGCCGGCCCACGTCACCGCATCCCACAGGTCCAGCCAGGCCAGCGCGGCGTCACTGGCCAACAGCGCAGCGCCCGGCGTGACGACGCAGAGAACCAGAGTGGCGGCGTGCTTGCGCCGATCGAATCGATGTCGACAAGCGAGCCCAACGGCCCAGCCGGCGGTCGCGAGGAGGCCGTGAACCAGCAGCGCGAGCCATATCGAAGCCGGTGAGCGTGCCGGCGGTCGTCGGTCGTGCCCGTCGCCCCGTGCGTCGTGGGAGCCCGATTGACGCGGCGGATCGGAGATCGTCCGCCAGAACGCGTCCACAGGGTCAGCTCGAAGCGCCCGTCGCAACGGCGTCACGTCGCCATGAAGCCGGGCGAGCCCCATCACGCACCACGGCCCGAGTCGTTCACCCGCACACGTCGACGCGGGCGGGCCAAGGATAAGCTCGGCGCACTGTCCGGTCGGACCGCAGACGCGCGCACGCACACTCGCTGCCCCAATCTTTCCATCCGCGAGGCTGAATTCTGGCGCCGCACGCGCGAACGTGGCCTCGATTTGCCCGTCCAACCCCGGCGGAAGCACGCGCTTGGCAGTCGCGGGGGCTGGTGCAGCGGCTTGGGCTATCTGGCAGACAAGCAGCAGCGGCACGAGCAGCGCCAGACGCCGCGATGGGCGCGGCACGTGGACTCGGTGCATGCGTCGATGGTTGCCCATTGTGGTCGTTCTCCGAGTGGCGCGGATTCACCGCCGGGCCCTCAGGAAAACGATGCAGACCGTGGCGCTGCGCCGCCAGCACTTCGTCGAGAAGAACACTAATCTTCACCGGGAGTTCTAACAGTCACGCCGCCGACATGCGACAAACTCGCTCGGCTAAGGCGGGGGTAAACACGCGGTCATGGCGGCGCTGCACTGGCTCGCGACGCATGCGGGCTCACAGCTGCCACTCTTGCCGTCGCACAGCTGCTTGCATTGGTCAGCGCATTTCGCAAACGCCAACATCTCGCTGAACGCCGACAAACTCGCCATCGGCGCACAGCTGAACACGCACGCGGCCGGGTCGGTGTGGTTGTTCTTGGTGTCGCATTTGGTGAAGCAGTCACTAGCGGCCACGCAGTTGCCGGTGCCAGATGGCGCGGCGCAGGCGACGATCGCCCCGAAACACGGCCAGTTGGGTGGCCCCGTTATCGCGTTGCCCCCGCCGGTTGGTGTGCTACCGCCTGGTGCATCGACCGCGTCAACGTTGCAGAGCGCTGCTTGGGTGACGAAGACGTCAAAGGCGTCGCCGCTGCTCAGACTCAGGCACGCGACGAGGCAGCTCGGGTCTTGAGTCGGCACAGGGCATTTTGCAGCGCACTCATACGTGTCCTTACAGGTGGCGAACCCCGCCGGTCCAACACAGGCCTTCAACGTCGACTGGCAGTCCACGCCTTTAGGCACCGCGCCACCGCTGATGCAGGACGCGAGCGCCACGTAGGTCAGCTGCGCGGAAGCCTTGAGCGCCGCGAGACATGTCGAGAGGCACGCATCCGCCGCGCCGCCGTTGTTCACACACGCAGAATGGCAGCCAATAGCGGTCTCGCAGCCGAGCAATCCGGTCTTTCCGCCCGTCAGACAGGTGGTTTGCGCCTGCGTGCAAGCCGTTGCCATGCACTTGGCGGCACACGCCTGGGTCGCGTCGCCTTTGCACTGACCCTGCAAGCACTGGCTCTCCAGACATCCCAGCAGCGGCTTGGCATCCTTCACAACGGCCGCCGTCGCCGCGCTCACGCACGAAGCCGCACAGTCCTTGCTCGCGGATGCGCAGGCCTTGGCTAGACAGGCGCTGAGCGCCGAGCACGTGAGAATCGTGGGCGGCGTGCTCGCATCGGACACGATGTCGAGCACCACGCCGACGTCGCTGACGGTTTCACCTGGGCTGTCCGGTTCGCCCGTGCTGTCCGGTTGGCCGCCGCTGTCTGGTGCGCTTGTGCCGTCCGCGCCACCGTCCGGAGGCACAGTGAGCGCCGCGGTGTCCGTAGCTGCAGTGGCGCCATCAAACACGTCGTCGCTGGTCGCGTCGTCCTTGCGCACTGCGGTCCCATCGCTGTGGGCGTCAGCTACAGGAGTCGTATCGCTGTGGGCGTCATCTACAGGAGTCGTATCGCTGTGGGC
>CALENB010000262.1 GCA_937910235.1 uncultured Myxococcales bacterium
AATGATAGCGTCGGGTTTCAACCCGTCGTCGTCTCGCCCTGCACCCTCTCGCCCTCCGATGACGCCACCCACCTTCGCCTGCGTCAAAGACGGGTGTTCGCGAGACTGCCTGGTCTACCGTCATGGACGAAACGATGATCGAAGCCCCCGAACGCTCGACGCATATTACGATCAGGTGCTTGTTTTAGCTGACATGACGGGTCGTTTGGAGCCGCGCGGCGAGCGGATTCTTTTTTTGAGAACCTCGCAATTGCCCCTCGACACCGCTTCAAGTTGCCCGCGTGCTCGAAACTCCTGTTGATGTGAGACCAGTGAAATCTGGGGTGGACGCGCGACGACGGCGACATACGGCTGGGGAGCTGTAGGGCGGTATCGGCGCAACATTGCGATGATCGGTCAGTGGGTTGGTCGGTGCGCTCCCGGAGGGAGTCCACTGCAAGGTGAAGCTGTGCTGATTCAAGGCAGGGTCGAACCAAAGAGGTCGATCCGAGCCCAGGGTCGCTCCGGAACTGTGTGGAGGTGACAGTGCTCGCATGCCGCCAAACCGCCCGGCACCCATGGGTCCACGGGCCTGCCGCGCCTACTTCTGCCGCGCCGGGCGCGCTCGCCGGGTGTGCGCGTGCGCCCCTGCGTGTGGCCGCCTCCGTCGCGGCCACGCTGGTGGTCGCCTTCCTCTGCGCCCGCCCAGCCGCCGCCGTACCGCCACGCGTCGTGGTCCCTCAGGACGCCAACGTGTTCCACGCCAGCGCTGTGGACGCCTTCCTGCCCAACACCCCGCCGTACCCGGTGGACGGTCTGATCGCCCGACACTTCGGCACGTTCATCTCAGGCCTGCCCGACGTGAGCCTCGTCAGCATGGACGTCAACGGCTATGCGCTCGCCAAAGCCGACGCCGAGCGCGGGTACGTCGCGCAGTTCGAGAACAAAGGCCGTCTGCGCATCTCTCTGCCCGTCGCGCTGGTGGCCAAGACCACACAGATGGTCGACGGAAAGCCGCAGCCGTTTGGGCTCGGCGTGTCGCTGTTTTACCGGTTCGATCAGCCGCCTGCGCAGCGCGTCACGGGCTGGATGCCGCTCGTTAGCCTGGGCCAGTTGAGCCAACCCTGGTCCCTCGCGGTGCTGCTCAAGTCCGGCGTGCCCGTGCTCGCTCGCAAGAACTCCGACGGGACGCTGTTCGATCTTGGCGCCGTGGCCGTCGGTCATCAGCCGACGCTCCGCATCGACGACGGCAAGTGGCACCACGTGGTGGTGAACTTCATCCAAGAGCCGAACCCCAATGGCTGCGGCGGCAAGTCAGGCGCCGCCTGCGCTGGTCGTGGTTGGCTGCGGTTGCACATCGACGGCGTGCTGACGAGCGAGTATCTCATCGACGTTGGTCAGGATTTTCGACAGCTCGATCTCGGCAGCCTCGCGGTCACGCAAGGTACGTACAGTGGCCAAGCCAACTGGCAGGCGAACCCGCCGACGCTGCTCTCTCGGGGTCTGATCGACGACCTCATGGCTTACCGACGCCCCCTCACGACCGCCGAGATGAGCCGCCTCGTGACGCGCAATCGCATCGGGTTGGTGGCGCAGTGGCCAGCGTTTACGCCCTCGCTGAGCGGCCTCACGAGCGCCGCAATTCCAGGTGCACCTGCCGCAGGCCAGTCGTCCCCGACCCCAGGGTACAAGGCCACCTCAGAGCCCATATTTGTCGCAAAAAAGACGCCTAGCTCGGCGCTGATGCCGGGTCAACTTCACGAATCCCTCGACGCGACTGGCACCAGCTGGACATTCGCCGGCGTCGCGCGAAGCAATGGCCAGAAATGGCTGGCACAACTGCACGTGTCTCCGGGCTGGGTCGGAATCTATGCGTCCGGCAACACGCTGTACGCGGCGTGCGGATCCGGCGTCCCCAACTGGGCATCGGACACAGCCACGACGGCCAAGGTGGCCGTGTCCTACTCCACGGACGCCACCGTGTGGCGTCGCTTCGCCATCATCGCGGACGGCGACAAGATGCAAGTGTTGATGGACGGCCAGCTGACGCCCTTACCCTGTGGACCCCGCAGCGCGACCTTCGCCCTCCATCGGGTTCGCGCGACCGGTACGCCCGCATCTGAGCCGGCGGCCGACGTCGCGCGTGTCCTGCTCTTCAAGCGCGCCGTTCCGGTAGATGAGCTCTGGGCGACCGCATTTCCGGGGCCCATCGCGTGGTTCGATGGCACCGCGGCCGAAGGCACCTCGATGTCGCGGCGCAGCAAGCTGTCGTGGTCCGGGCTGTGGCTCGGCAAAGGCGGCAGCAGCGCCCAACCTCCAAGTGACGGCATCATCGGCGCCAAAGCGTCGGCGTCGACAACGGCGCTGGTCGCCGCAGTCGGCGTGCTCGATCCCAAAATCGACGGCGGCGCAGTCCGCCCATTCACCGTAGCCCTACGCGTCAAGCCGATCGCGGGCGGCACAGGTATGCGCGACATTCCGCTCATGACACGCACGGTCTTCGGACAGCCTGGTATCCACGACGTCGACGTCCGTTTGGTGTGCGACTACGGCGGATCGGGGTGCCGAGTGTACATGCTCACACCTGGCGCAAGCCCTGGCGCACCGTCCGGTCAGTGGCGCGCTGAGCGGGTGCTGCCCTGGGGCCAAGAGGCGACCATCGTCGTCAGCTGGCCGGTGACAGGGCTCGTAGCGTCTGCCGACCCGAGCAAGAGCACGCTCGATGTGTCGCCGCGGGTCGCCATCAACGGGGAGACGCAGAATCAGGTCGCGTCCAGTGGCACCCAACACGTGGTGAACCTGCTCCCCGTCTGGAAGAAGTATGGCAACCACCTGCGCCCAGACCCGGCCGGCAAGTTCTGGGTCTGGCTGGTCGGTGGCGACACGGGCTTGGACAGACTGGCCTTGCTTGACGTGCGAATCTACCCGTATGCCGTTCAGGACGTCGCCGCGATCGGCGCGCGCTGCGCCAACCTAGCCTGCGGCGAGACAGGTCGACTCTGCGCCGAAGCGGACGCCAGCAACACCGGCGCCAGCGGCTTCTGCCACGGCTGTGACGCAAACCACGTCGCGGTCGCCGGTTACGGCTACGTCGAGCGGCAGTGTCGTCCGAAGGCCGAGTTCTACGGCGATTGCGGTCAGAACGCAGACTGCCAGAGCGGCGCCTGTGACACGTCGACCTTGCGCTGCGCCGCGACCAACGCAACCAAAGAGGCCTGCACCTCGTTCTGCAGCGCGCGTGGCCGCACGTGTGCAGCGAACGCTGGCGGCACGTGGCGGTGCGGTGAGTGTCGCGGCGGCTACAAGCGGCTGCCGGGATACGGCGTCTTTAGCCCAACCCATCCCGACCTTGAGTGTACGTGGAACCCGACGATCGAAGACGGTGAGCCGTGCTCCGCCAACGAGCAGTGCATGTCGGCTCTCTGCGCCACCCAAGATCGGCCGAAGTACAAGGTGTACGCCACGGAGATCAACATTTACGACAGCTCTAAGCCGGTGCAGTCGGACTGGTGGCCCGTCTTCAAGAGCGTCGCTGTCGACCCCACCGCCGCGAAGGTCAAGCGCTGCGCCATCCGCGACACCACGATCTGCTCGAGCAAGTTTCTGGCGCATCAAGCCGAGAGCGCCGCGGTCTTCACCCCCGATTGCGCGCTGACGCCCGCGAACGCGTGCGGCGTCGGCAAGTCCTGCTCCCCAGTCCCGGCCTACCACTGCAAAGATCAGTGCAACACCGCGTACCGTGAGCGCAGGTGGACGGTGCTCTCGCCCCAGGCCTGCAACCACGTGATCGCCGACAACCTGCTGCTCGGCGCGAACGCGCAGGGACCCAAGGCCGTCGTGTCGCACGGCCTCGCCATGTACCAGTCCGTGCTGACGTCGATGAAGCGAGAAAACTTCAACCTCAACGACCTGAGGCGCGCCTTCCTACGAGAGTCTGGCAACTACAACAACAACACCGACTACGGACGTCTCATCAACGCGGGCGTCGGGCGGCTGCTCATCGCCTACGCGCAAGCGAACCAGACTGAAAAGAACGCGATGAAGGCACAGTACGGCAACTTCGGCCGGCTGGCGGACTGCGCCACGGCGGCGCCGTACAACAACAGCGCGGTCAACTTTGTCGCTTGTGAGCCGAAACTCCAGCCTATCGGCGCGATCTGTCCGCCGCCCGGGGAGAGCGCCGCCATCAAGGACGACTTCTGCTTCACCAACTACTGCGCGCGCGACACCAAGAAGTGTGACAACGGCGACAACCCGTTGCTCGAGCCACGTCCGAGCGCCGGCAATCAGGACCGGGCTGGTAAGAAAGACGTCAAGTTCGGCATCGTGCGCTGCGATGACACGACGGTGGAGATGGCCGAGAACAAAGAGGCCGTGAATCAGGCGCTGGTGGGCAAGAACTACTACCGCTACGTCGCCGACCTGACCATCGCGTACTGCATGCGCATGTTTGGCAGCTACGTGCCGCCGTACCCCGTCTTGCAGGGCCTCTTTCACATCGATCGCACCAAGGACCAGGCGTGCGCCAGCTATCAGTTCAAGGCCTACATCGCCGGGATTCCGCTCGCGATGGGCAAGCCGAAGTCGCTGTTTGGCGAGTGCACCGGCATGAAGATGACCAACACGACGGTGTGCGAGCAGGCCAGCTGCTCACCCGGACCGCTGATCACCGGCAACCTGTCAGAGCTGTTCAGCGCCCTCGCGGGTGGCGCCTACATCAACGTGGGTGGCGCCGCGCCCGGCTGCGTGCCGCTAGAAGGTACGCCGGTCGGTGAGCTCATCGACAAGCTGACCGTCCTGAAAACGCAGACCGTCGGGCCGATTCCGCTGGCCGTGCAGTTTGGTCCGACGCTCGATATCTGCATCGACCCGCTGGTTGGCGTCGGCGACGAAGGCGTGCCGAAGGTCACGATTCGACCCTCGATTGGCCTGGGTATCGACGCGCGCGGCGGTATCGGTCTGGCGGAGGGGCAGGGCAAGAGCAAGGCGATCAAGTTCTGGGCCGGTATTCAGCTGCTGCTCGACATCGTGAAGCTTGGCTTCCCGATCGGCTGGGGCGTGGACGTAGCGGACATCCCCGGCTACGTGGCGATGTGGAAGATTCAGGTCTCGCAGCGCATCGGCATCGACCTGGAGATGTTCAGCGGCAGCTTCTCGCTGTTCGCAGAGCTCGCGCTCGGTCCGTTCTCCATCGGGTACCGCTTGCAGCTGTTCAACTGGACTGGGCTGTTGTTTGAGTGGGAGCTGTCAAAAGTGCCGCTCTGGAGCACCAAGCTCGACCACGAAAAGGCCGCGATCACCTACGGTAATATGTCTAATCACAATCATGGCGCCTGGTTTGGCGGCAAGAAATGCGAGGGGCTGTGCGGCAAATAGTACACCAACATCGCAGAAGCCTGGTGGCTGCGCTGCTTGCAACGGTAGGGCTGATCGCGGCGCTCTGGTTGACCGTCTTCGTGGCGGATGACACGTCGACCGCGCCGACGGACGCGGCGACGCTGCTCGCCGGGTTACCGCACGGCGAGGCCGTACGCGCTGGGAAGTCGGGGGCCGTCGCTGCGTCGTCGTCGCCGCTGGCTGGGCGCTATCAACTCACCTACAGCATGACCATGTCGGCGCCGACCGCTCACGGGCAGGCCAGCGGCGAGATGGCGCTCAAGGCTGAGCTGCAGGTCGCCGCGGCCGCGCAGCCCGGGTGGTACGTCGGTCGCCTGCTCCAGCCGAAGGTCACGGCAGATCCGCAGTTGGCCAGCGCGATGGGCGCGTCCGTCGCCGAGCCGGGCGCGGGTTTTGAGGTGCCGTTCGCGCTCAAGCTCGACGAAGACGGCGCGATCACGGCGATGCGCCACGGCGCTGAAGCGCCGTCGGGCGTGCGGCACCTGCTGTCGGGCCTGCTGCGCGCGCTTCAGGTCGTGCGCACGCGAGAGGACGTCGACCACGCCGGCTGGACCCTGACGGAGCCCGGTCCCGACGGCGACAGAGAGGTGAGCTACCAGACGAAGGGCGACGCCCTGCAGAAGGACTGGCGCGTCTCGCAGCTCGGCAAGGGCGACGCCAAACGCGCGCCGATGGAGGCCGTCGGCGCCGTGCACATGCAGCTCGCCGGCGGCACAATCCGTGACGCGACCTATGCGCTCACGGTGGACGCTGACTTGGGGATGGGCCTGGGCGAGGCCCGGTACAAGGGCACCGTCAACGCAGCGCTCAAGCGGCTCGGCGTGGCCTCGGCGGCGTGGGCGCAGCAGCTTGACCTCGACAGCCTGGAGGCCGGCCTCGGCGCCAAACGCGTCCACGCGCCGCGACCCCGCATCGCAGTGGCTGAGGGCGCCACGGTTGCCTCGCTCGTGCACGCTGCCAGCTCGGCGGCGGTGCAGCGCGACCGCGGCGTTCGGCGCTCCGCGATGCAGCAGCTGGCGACGCTGATCCAACGTGATCCGAGCCGCGCGCGCCAGGTCGCGGACCTGATTCGCTCGCCACAGCCCGGCGTCGAGCGCCGCACGCTGGTCGAGGCCCTCGCCTCGTCGAACACGGCGGCGGCGAAGGCCGAGATGAGCGCGCTCATCGAGGATACGGACCTCGACCCGGAGTCCCGCGCCGATGTCGCCACCGTGACGACGTTCATGACCCAGCCGGGCGCGCCGCTCATCGCCAGTCTGACCAAGCAGCTCGGGGATGCGGGCTATTCGCGCCTCGGCACAGCGTCACTCTGGGCCCTCGCGGGCCAAGCGCGTCAGCAGGCCGATCGAGACGCCGCGCTGGCCGCCTCGCTCTCGACCAAGCTGCGCGGCCAAGCCGCCGCGACGCTCGGACCGGCCGCGGCGCTGTTGCCCACCAAGCCGCCAGAGAGCGCTGGGTTGGCCAAGTTTGGCGCGTTCAAGGCGGAGGCGTTGAAGGCGGGCGCAACGACCCTGGCGCCAGTCGCGACCGGCCAAGGGGCTGATGTCGGTGACCTGGGCGCGAGCGGCGGCGGTACCGTCGGCCCGACGGGACTCGGCGGCACGCCACCGCCAAGCC
The DNA here is from genome assembly GCA_937910235.1 of uncultured Myxococcales bacterium. Classification (GTDB taxonomy): domain Bacteria; phylum Myxococcota_A; class UBA9042; order UBA9042; family UBA9042; genus UBA9042. The sequence continues at coordinate 6,994 of CALENB010000262.1, forward strand.
CTGGCGCGCTGGCGACGCGCGGTCAGATCGACGCGTGGCTCGAGGCGCTGGGGACCATCGGCGGTCCCGAAGTGCTGCCGCTCATTCGGCCGTGGCTGAACCATCCCTACCATCAGGTGCGCATGACGGCGGTGTTTGCGCTGCGCTTTGTGCAGACGAGCGCCGCCCGGATCGAGATCGTCAATCGCATGGCGCTCGACCCCGACGGCTGGGTGCGCCGGTCCGCGGTCATGGCGGCGCGGTACCATCCCGTCGCGCCGTTCTTGGCGCCTGTCAGCCGGGCGTTGAAGGAGGACATGCACCCCAACGTGCGCCTTGCGGCAGCCTACAATCTGGCGGTCTGGGCCCATGAGGCGCCGCCGCTGATGGCGTTGGTGCGGACCGCGGCGCAGCGTGAGCCCAAGCCGTTGGTGGCGCGGGCTATGCGGGACCTTGAGCCGATGCTACTGCGCGATGCGCCGGACGGAACGGTGACGATGGAGCCCGTCTTGCTGGGCGGTAAGCACATCGACTCCGTGCCGAGTGGGGTCGCGCTGGTGCCGAGGCAGGCGCCGAAGTCCGCGGCGACAGAAGAGGGCGCGCTGCCCAGCGGAGACGGACAATGAGCCGTGTGTTCATGCGTGAGGCGGCAGCTCACAGCGTCTCGCCGGCCGTACTCGCCGCCGTGCTGCTGGCTGGCATGGTGTCCGGTAGCGGTCTGCTATCGGGCTGCACAGGGAGCGCCGCGCGGTGCGCTTCTGGAACGGTCGAAGTCGGCGATGAGTGCGTGCCCACAGGCGCGGCGGCGTGTGGCGCCGGTACGTCATGGGACGAAGGCACCAAGCGTTGCGTGCTGACGGCGGCCGACGCCGCTGTTGCGGCGGACACGTCGGTAGACACCGGCAGCGGCGTCACCCCCGATGACACCTCGGGGTCGGACGCGGGCGCGGACAACGACGTCGGTGCCGACGCGGGACCGACATCATCGGCGCATGCAAAGCCTCGTGTGACGGTCGCGTCTGCGGCAGCGACGGGTGTGGCGGCACGTGCGGCGCGTGCCCCAATGGCAAGGTCTGCGACCCGACTGGGCAGTGCCTGACGCCGCCGTCGTGCCACGTCAGCTGCGTCGACGCGGTGTGCGGTGACGACGGCTGTGGCGGCACCTGCGGCACCTGCGGCGATCCAACCACGCCTATCTGCAAGGCCGGCGTCTGCCTGTCCGGGTGCGTCCCGGATTGTGTCAGCAAGACCTGTGGTCCAGACGGCTGCGGCGGTTCGTGCGGGAAGGCCTGCGCTGCCGAGGCGACCTGCAGCGCGCACGGCAATTGTGTGCCCAAAGCGTGGACGTGTGGCGCGGACTCCTACGCTGCAATGAACGGCTGCGATTGTGGCTGCGGCGCGCCTGATCCCGACTGCGACGTCGGTGGCCAAGTGCTGCATGGCTGCGGCCTCGACGATAAGTGCGACGCCGGCAAGTGTGTCTCGAAGCTCCCCAAAGGTTGGACGTGCCCGGGCTTCTTCTACGACGACGGGCTCATCTGCAACTGCGCGTGCGGCGGACCGGACCCAGATTGTGATAAGCCCGCGAACGCCATCATCGACTGCAAGCCCGGCGGTTGCGACAAGAAGCTCGGTGTCTGTGGGATCTGCAAGCCCAGCTGCGACGGCAAGGTGTGCGGCGACGACGGCTGCGGCGGCGTGTGCGGGACCTGCAAGGACCCGAAGCTGCCCGGCTGCGCGGCTGGAAAGTGCGTGGCGACCTGCACCCCGAGCTGCACGGACAAGGCCTGTGGTGAGGACGGTTGCGGCGGCGCGTGCGGCACCTGCGGTACGGGCTTGGTGTGCAGCGCAGGGGCTTGCGTCGGCGCGGCGGGCTCGTCCTGCGTCTCGCACTGTGGCTACCAGACGAAGGGCGGCTGCTGGTGCGACGCTGGCTGCAAGAAGCGTGGCGATTGCTGTGGCGACATCAACCTCTGCATCTGCACGCCGGACTGCACCGGCAAGACGTGTGGCAGCGACGGCTGCGGCGGCACGTGCGGCGGCTGCACCGACAAGGCCAAGCCGTATTGCGATGCTGGTAGCTGCACGGCGGTGTGTAAGCCGCAGTGCACGGACAAGGCCTGCGGCGACGATGGTTGTGGCGGCCAATGTGGCACGTGCCCTGCCGGTGACACCTGCAACGGTTTTGCCAAATGCGTGCCCCCGGCATGGACATGCTCACCGCACCTCTTCAACAGCGGTGGGCTGACGGCGACGTGCGATTGCAGCTGCGGAGCCGTCGATCCGGACTGCGCGGGCCTCGGCCCGGTGGTCGGCTGCCCGGCCGGGACCCTCTGCGCGGCGGGCAAGGCGTACTGCGCCGCGAGTTGGTGCGCCAAGCAATCGACCTGCGCCAAACCAGCGTGGTGCGTTGGCGTGTATCCAAGCGGAGACAACACCCTCAAGGGCGTGTGCGCGCCGCCGAACCCGGTTGGATTTGCGCCAGGACACCCCTGCAGCGTTGATCAGGCCTGCGCTAGCGGGGTCTGCGTGGCGGGGACGTGCCGCATTCATTGCCAGGCGGACGGCGACTGCCCGACGGCGCAAGCCTGCACCGGCGTAGAGCGACTGCAGCCCCTGAGCGGCAAGCCCGTCGGCGTGATCGGTGTGTGCGACACGACGAAATCGACCGGCAAATCGTGTAGCAAACATGCCGACTGCCCCGGGCAGCTGTGCCTAGCCTACCTCGATCCGGTGAAGCTCGGCGTGCTCGCGCGATGCGGGTTGCCCCACGGCGGTGCACCTGAGGGTGCGGCCTGTGCAGACGGCGTGCATTGCCAGCTGGGCTTGCTGTGCGCGGCGGGTGCGTGCGGCAGGCCGTGTCTCGGTGGCCAGAGTGAGTGTCCAGCCGGCCAGACCTGCAAGCCGGCCGTCCTGCAACACGGCGCGACCAGCAGCGCGAGCGACGATACGGTGGTGCCGACGTGCCACGTGAAGCCTTAGGAGATGTCGTGCCTGTAGCAGAACGCCTGCGCCTCGCGCGCACTGATGTAGCCCGTGCCCACGCCCGGCCCGCCGCCGTCTGGTTGGCCGCCGCCATGTTGCTGTTGCTCAACGGCTGCCCGGAGACGACCAAGCCGTGTGATGCCAGCTTGACGCCTGGCACCGAGGGCGCGTGCACGAAACCGGGAGACTTGTGCGGCCCCGGCACCAAGCTCGTCGGGACCGCTTGTGTCCCAGACGGCGACGCGGCCGCGACGGATTCCGGTGGCTCAGACGCCACTGTTGGGGATAGCGCGGGCACGGACACCGCCAGCGCCAGCGACAGCGGCGCCAGCTCAGACGTTGGCGTGACCGTCGACAGCGGCTGCCAGCCGGCGTGCGAAGGCAAGACGTGTGGCGACAACGGCTGTGGCGGATCGTGCGGCGCGTGCTCCGGTGGCACGCCGCACTGTGTCGGCGGCACCTGTTCGTCGACGTGCACTCCAGCGTGTGGCATCAAGACGTGCGGTGATGACGGCTGCGGCGGCTCCTGCGGCAGCTGCGCTGCGACCGAGACGTGCGGGCTGGTCGGCGCCTGTGTGCCCAAGACGTGGACCTGCCCGCCCGCTGCCTACGGCGGCGACGGCGTGTGCGATTGCGGCTGCGGCGCCAGCGACCCGGACTGCGCACAGACGGACCTCGCGATCAAGGGATGCAAACCCGCAGAAGGCTGCAAAGCCGGGCTCTGCGTCGCGGGGCCGGCGCCAGGGTGGATATGCCCGATCGGCACCTACGGCGACGGCAAGGTCTGCGACTGCGGCTGCGGGGCCATCGACCCCGACTGCAGCAAGGGCGACCTGCCGGTGCCAAACTGCCCGAGCAACGTCTGCGCGCCGGACGGCACCTGCGGACCGTGCAAGCCGAATTGTCAGGGAAAAAGCTGCGGTGTCGACGGCTGCGGCGGCCTCTGCGGAATCTGCGCGCCAAATGTGCCCCTGTGCCAGAACGGCCAGTGTGGGACCACGTGCAAGTCGACGTGTGGCGACCAGACCTGCGGTGGTGACGGCTGTGGCGGGGTGTGCGGCACCTGCAAGGCCGGGGAGCACTGCGTCCTCGACCACTGCCAGCCCTTGCCCCCGGAGCTGTCGTGCAAGTCAAAGTGCGGCGGTCAGGCGACCGGCGGCTGCGGGTGCGACGGCGCCTGCGTGCCCGGGTCGACGTGTTGCAACGACCTCACCGCCTCATGCGGCTGCTTGGCCAAGTGTGACGGCAAGAAGTGCGGCGACGACGGTTGCGGCGGCTCCTGCGGTGCCTGTGAGGCTGGCAAGGCGTGTGATGGCGGGGTCTGTGTCGCCGACCCGTGCAAACCTGATCCTTGCGGCGGAAAGGGCGCGTGCAGCGTCGGCCTGTGCACCTGCCTGAGCGGTTTCCAGGGCGCCAAGTGCGACGCCTGCGCGCCCGGCTACAAAGGGTTCCCCAACTGCGTCGTCGATCTCTGTGCCGGCCAGCTGTGCAGCCAGAAGGGGACGTGTGACGCGCTCACCGGCAAATGCGTCTGCGGCAAGGACTTCACGGGGCAGGCCTGCCACGCATGCCTCAACGGCGACAAGGTGTTCCCTGACTGCGACAAGCCGCTGCCAGCGTGTTTCGGCAAGACCTGTAGCAACCAGGGCATTTGCGACACGACGACGGACAAGTGCGAGTGCAGCGGCGGCTTCTCTGGCGTGAACTGCGAGGCGTGCACCGACACGAAGCAGACGTGGCCACAGTGTGGCGACGGCAACTGCAGCCTGAGCTGCAAAGGCCACGGCGGCTGCGTGAGCCAGAACGCCTGCCTGTGCGAAGCTGGATTCGGTGGCGCCTTGTGTGAGAAGTGCATCGACACGACCAAGACCTGGCCTGCCTGTGGCGGCGCGACGAACACCAACTATCAGCCGGATCCTGCGGTCAGCGGCGTGACCTGTGCGTTCTGCGGCAAGTCGATCGACAAGCTGCCAGCGACGCCGGCGCCGACGGACAAAGTCGCACCGATCTTGAAGATGCTGTTACCGCCGAGCGGGGCGACCATCGCGCCCGGGATGCCGATCGTGGTCATCGTCGACGACCTGCTCGACCCGAAGACCATCACGCCAGCTACCTTCAAGATCCACCCAGCTGGCACGGACAAGATCACGGTGTCGGGCTCGATCGTGGCGCAGACGACGAGCAACAACAACACGGTGTTGGTGTTCTTTCCCAGCAACCTAAAGCTGCCAGGTGCCTACAAAATCAAGCTCGTCGGCATCAAAGACCTCGGCGGCAACCTGTTGGCGCCAGTGGATAGCCCGTTTAACCTCGGGCAGGGCATCTCTGGGACCTTCGCCAGCAACCTCAGCTTCGAGAGCGGCATGTCAGGCTGCTATGCGGCGGGTGACGGCGACGTCATCGGGATCACGGACAACATCGCGCCCACGGCCGGCAAGGCCATGCTTGGGCTGACCACGTACGACAAGCCGACGATCGGCAAGATCGGATCGCTGGCCGGTCAAGCCACGATCGTCTACTGCGGGCCGATCGAGGTGCCCGCTGGTAAGACCAAGCTGCTGTTCGACTACAACTTCGCCTCCGCGGAGTTCGACGAATACGTCGGCGACAAGTACGACGACGTCGCGATCGCGGCCGTCTCGAGCGACAAGGGCGGCGTCGGTGGCGTGGTGACGAGCGTGAACACCATCGGCAAGCTCGGCGTGCTCACCAAGGCGTTTGGCCTGCCGGACACGGGGGACGCCGTCGCCAAGATGTCGGGTTGGAAGACCGCGACGCTGTCTGGCGTGGACGGCTTGGGTGGTTCGGTGTTTCTGAGCTTTATTGTGAGCGATGTCGCCGACACGGCCTTTTCTTCAGCGTTGGCCGTGGATAATCTGCGCTTTCAGTAG
>CALENB010000263.1 GCA_937910235.1 uncultured Myxococcales bacterium
CGTCGGCGCTGGCCGCGCTGGCCGCGCCGGCCGCGAGGGGCGTGGCGACGCTGGCCGCTGCGACGCCGGACGCTCGGACAGCGGGCGCCGCGGTTTCTTGGTGTTGGTCATCTGGTGGCCACCCGCAGCCGGAGCGCTTCCGCGACGAGACCCATCCGTAGGCCTGCCATGGATACGTGCCACTGCTCAATGTTGAGAGCGATCGAGAGCTCTTCGAAGATGAAGACCCCGCCGAGCAGCACGTCGGCGCGCTCGGGGTCCATTCCGGGGATGGAGAGGCGCTCGTCGTGACTCCGGGCGCCCGCCAGCGCCGTTCGTAGACGCGCCAGATCGGCCCGCGTGACGATGGTGCCGTCGACGCCCCTGCGCGGCGAGCGGCCGCCCCAGGCGTTGATCACCTGTGCGATGCGCTGGGCGCTGCCGCTCGTGGCGACCGCGCGATCCCAGCCGCCCTGGCCTAGATTCGGGCACGCCGCGAGCAAGCGCCGCACATCGTGGCGGACGCCTTCCTGCTCGGCCGCCGACACGGGCGCCGGAAACAGACGAGGATGCGACAACGTCACCGCGCCCACGGGCAGGCTCACAGCGGACTGCACGCACCCACCATGCCCTACCACGACCTCGGTGGAGCCGCCGCCTACGTCGGCGCACAGCATGCGCGCGTGCGCGACCGGACCCGACTGAACGCCCAGAAAGACAAGCTCCGCCTCGCGCTGACCCGTGATCAGCTCGACGTCGATGCCCGCTTCATCGCGAATCCGGTTGAGGAGCTGATCACCGTTGGTCGCGCGCCGCACGGCCGCGGTAGCTGTCGCACGCACCTGCGCGCCGTGTCGATCGATCACGGCGCGAAAGCCACAAAGCGCCGCGACGGCCGCGTCGACCGCGTCCTGGGCGAGCGCACCGTCCAACCCGATCGCCGCCCCCAGACGGGCCCGGTGTTTGACCCGCTCGAGCACCGCGCAGGGCCTGCCGTCTCGAATCTGGACAACCATGAGAAACACAGAGTTCGAGCCGATGTCGATCGCGGCCACGGGGCGTTCGTGCAGATGCGCTGTGCGCGAAGTTGGCTTTGCTGCCATGGCCTCTGCCTCTCGCGATTGCCGACTGGGCTGCCGGACGTGCAGCGGGTCGCGATGCAAAGTGACCCGGCGTCGGGTTTACACGATCGACCGACACACCGCATCCTACGGGAAGTCTCAAGGCGTACCTTCTAGGAGATGCCGGAACCATGCCGACCATTCTTATCGTTGACGACGAAGATCTCATCCGGCGCATGCTCGGGCGCATGCTGCGTCGCAGAGGATTTGACACAACGCTGGCCGGGAGCGCGGCCGAGGCGAGAGAGTTGCTCGCAGAGCGTGAGTTCGATCTGGTGCTCTCCGACGTCAACATGCCGGGGGAGTCGGGGCTCGATCTCGTGCGCTACGCGATGGAGACCTACCCAGACACCGCGGCCGTCATGGTGACGGGGGTGGACGATCCGCAGATCGCGTCCACAGCCCTGAAAATCGGGGCGTATGGCTACATCATCAAGCCGTTCGAGACGAACGAGGTCCTGATCAACGTGGCCAACGCCCTGCGCCGCCGCACGCTGGAGCTGGAGAATCGTCGGTATCGGGCCTACCTGGAGGACACCGTTCAGGAGCGCACCCGCGACCTGCAGGCCGCCGTCGAGAACCTTAAGGCAGCGGGCACTGAGCTGCGCGTGTCCCAGGAAGAGACCATCCAACGTCTGGCGCGCGCCGCTGAGTTTCGCAGCGACGAGACCGCGCTGCACATCCGCCGCATGTGCCTGTACTGCGAGCTGCTGGCCCGCCACGCCGGCCTGCCAGAGAAGCGGTGCGAGCTGATTCGGATCGCCAGCCCGATGCACGACATCGGCAAGATCGGCACGCCGGACAGCATCCTCATGAAGAAGGGGCGGTTGACGCCGGAAGAGTTTGAGATCATGAAGAACCACGCTGAGATCGGATACCGAATCCTAGCGGGTTCAAGCTCCGAGATGCTACAGCTCGCCGCCAACATCGCCCAGACTCATCACGAAAAGTGGGACGGCAGCGGCTACCCCCGTGGGTTGAAGGGCGACGAGATCCCGATCGAAGGCCGGATCTGCGCGATCGCCGACGTGTTTGACGCGCTGACCTCGAAGCGTTGCTACAAGGACGCGTTCTCGGTCGCGCGGTCACGCGAGATCATGGACGAAGGCCGTGGGCGGCACTTTGATCCCGATCTGCTGGACCTGTTCTGGGAGCACGTCGACGAGGTGCTGGTCATCAAGGCGCGCTACGTCGACCCGTAGCCCTTGGACCGGTAGCGCGCGGACAGCGTGCCCCATGCCGCCGCCAGCGACTTGCGATGCTGTCGCGCCCCCCGGTAGGCTCGTCACGCGCGGACTTCCTAACCCAAGATGTGAGTATGAATGACGCTGAGCGACTGCTTCGTGGACGGCACATCGTCGATCTGGCCGGCGAATTTGAGAAGATTGACTACGCTATCGAGCGCTTACACGACCTGCTCAAGGGCTCGTACTACGACCTGCGCAAGCTCGCCGAGCATGGTCGAGACGAGGCCAAGTTGGCGCTGCTGCGACCGCAGTTCGACATGCACTACTTGGCCCTGCGTGACGTGGTGTCGGGCTACTTGCGGCTGGAGAAGGCGCACGATCGGCTCTATGAGCTGATGGGGGACGACCAGGTTCGCGCGGCGGAGGCCCGCCGTGCGGCGTTTCGAGAGCGCAAGGATCTTGAGCAGATCAAAGAGGACAAGGAGGACGCCAGGCTGCGACGCGGGTACCGGGCGACCATGAGCGCGCCGCCGACCGAGAGCGACGCCGAACCTGAGGAGGACGGCGACGTTGACGCGACCATGATGGCCGGCGTGTCGGCGTCCGATGTCGAGGCGGCCATCGAGGCCGCGCGGCTGACTGTTGAGACGCAGGCGGCGCTCGCCATGGCGACACCGATCGCGGACGGGGAGCGCGCGCGGCGCGCACGCGAGCTTGAGAATGTGCTGCGAGAGCGCAGCGCTGAGTTGACCCACGCTCGCCCGGCCATGACAGACGGGCCGGCGGGCGCGGCGGGTGACGACTGGGACATGCCGACGATGCAGGTGACCGCGGCGACGATCGCGGCGGCGCTGAAAGAGCGCGGTATCGAGTAGATCAGCCCGCCGAGCCCGCGTCCTGGCGTCCCGGTCCCGTACCGGACCCGCTAGCGACGAAGCTCAGCTGCGCGCGCGTGCGCCTCCAACCCCTCAAGCCGGGCCAGCGTGGCCGTGATCGCGACGAGCGCACGCGCGCCGTCGGCGGTGAGACGCTGACTGGCGAGGGGTCGCAGGAAGGTGTGCACGGACAACCCGGCCGTGTAGCGCGCCGCACCCGCGGTCGGCAGCACGTGGTTGCCGCCAGCGCAGTAGTCGCCAAACACTTCGGCTGAGTCCTCGCCGACAAACAGGCCACCGTAGGCGGTGCAGGCGCGCGCGGCGGCCACGAGATCGTGGACGTGCAAGTGCAGGTGTTCGGGTGCGCGGCGGTTCGCGACGTCAAACATGGCGGCGCGGTCGGCGACGACGAGGATCGCGCCGTGGTTGCGCAGCGAGGCGCGCGCGATCGGGGCGGTCGAGAGCGTCGCGAGCTGCTGCTCCAGGGCCGCTTCGACGGCGTCTGCGAGGGCCGGATCTGTCGTGACCAGCAGCGCTTCGGCTTCGGGATCATGCTCTGCCTGAGCGAGCAGATCGGCCGCGACGCGAGCGGGATCGGCGCTGGTGTCTGCCAGCACCATCACCTCACTCGGACCGGCGAGAGCGTCAATTCCGACGGCGCCAAACGCTTGCCGCTTGGCTTCGGTGACCCACGCGTTGCCGGGGCCGACGAGCAGATCGACTGCAGGCAGGGTGCTCGTGCCCCAGGCCGCTGCGGCGACGGCCTGGGCGCCGCCCGCGATGAAGACGCCGTCGGCGCCGGCGATGTGGGCCGCGGCGAGGATGGCGTCATGTGGGAGGCCACTCGCGCCCGGTGGCGAGAGCACAACGACCTCGGCGACGCCGGCCTCTCGGGCGGGCGCGACGGTCATGATGACCGTCGATGGTAGCGGGTAGCGACCTCCGGGCACGTAGCAGGCGACCCGGCGCACCGGCTGCCACCGCTGACCGATGAAGACGCCGGGCTGCACCTCCACCTCCAAGTCGACCAAGGCCTCGCGCTGCGCGCGCGCGACCGCACACACGTTGCGATGCGCATGCTGCAACGCCGCTTGAGCCGTCGCGTCGATGCGCTGCCATGCGGCGGCGAGGTCCTGGCTGTCGAGCCACGGATTTGGCACGTCGACGCCGTCAAATCGGGCGGTCAGCGCGCGGACAGCGGCGTCTCCGCCAGCGCGGACCTCGCCGATGAGGGCGGCGACTGCGGCGGGGTTGGCGCCAGCGAGCACGCTTCGGCGTGTAGCCAGATCAAGCGCGCGCCGCATCACGCGTCACCCTGAGACGAGGCTGGCGCGCGGCGGCGACCGTGACGACCGTGCAGCTCCTTCTCGACCTGCGCCAGGGTCAGCCCGTGGCGCGCGAGCTTGGTGAGGGTAAAGAACAGCACGTCTGCGGCCTCCCAGACGATCTCACGAGGCGTGGCAGCGTCGATGAGCTCGCCGACCTCCTCCTTGAGCTTTGCCTCGACCAATCCGGGCTCTGTGAACAGCCGACGCGTGTAGCTCCCGGCGTCCTCCGTGTCGGCGGCCAACGCCTCAGCTCGCCGCGACTGCAGCGCCGCCTCCAGGGTCCGTAGGTTGAAGGTCTGGTCACCAAAACAGCTGTACTGCGTCGGAATATGGCAGGCCCGCCCGGTCTGCTCGATGCGATACAGCAGCGTGTCGCGATCACAATCGTAGCGCACCGCCAGCACGCGCTGGGTGTGGCCGCTGGTCTCGCCCTTGCGCCAGTGCCGCTCGCGGCTGCGCGAGAAGTAGTGGCCGTTCCCCGTCGCCAAGGTGAACGCCAGCGCCTCACGGTCGACCCACGCGTGCATGACGACTTGCTCGTTCGAGTCCTGGACCACGACGGGGAGCAACCCGTCGCTCTTGCCCCAATCGAGCATCGCCATGACGCAGTCGGTCAAGCTCAGCGCGCCGGTGTAGATCGCCATCCCGAGCTGGCAGGACGCGCCCATGCGATCGAGCGCCACGACCTCCGGCAAGCTGGTGATGCCGCCGGCGGCCACGACGCGGTTGTCGGTGGCCGCCACCAAGCGCGCGATCGCCTCCAGATCCGTGCCGCCCATGAGGCCTTCGCGGTCGACGAGCGTGTAGAGGAACTCGCTGCAATACGCCGAGAGCTGTTGGGCCCGGTCGAGCACCTGCGCGCCCGTCCCGCGTGTCCAGCCGTGGTCCACGACCTCACCGCCCTTGGCGTCGAGCGCAACGATCAGGCGGTCCGCTGGATAGCGACTGAGAAAGTCTGGCGTCGCGCAGGTGCCGATAATCAGCTTTTTAGCGCCCATGCGCAGCAAGGTGTCGGCCCGCTCATGGCTGCGAATCCCGCCGCCAACCCGAGCGTCGAACTGCGCGCAGAGGGACGCGATCAGCGCCAAGTTGTCGCCGCGCCCGAGCGCCGCGTCCAGATCGATGATGGCTAGCTCGCCGTGACGCGCAAACTGCGCTGCGACGCCCTGTACGTCGTCAATGGCGACCACACAATCGTCTGGGTTGCCACCACGCAGCTGCACAGCCTTGCCGCCTAGCAGGTCGATGGAAGGGTGAATCATGGCGCGTCTCCTGCGGTTGCGGTCTTGGCGAGCGCCGCCTCGGAATCCGCGCTAGGCGGCCGCGAGACCGGGCGAATCGGGATGCCGGCGGCAGCCATGCCTCGCTTCACGTCGCAGATCTGCAGGGTGCCGAAGTGAAAGACGCTGGCGGCCAGCACCGCGTCTGCGCCGCCCAGGGTCACAGCGTCCACGAAATGGGCGATCGTGCCGGCGCCGCCGCTCGCGATCACAGGCACCGAGACCCGCGACGTCACGGCGCGCAGCAGCTCGATGCCGAAGCCGTCGCGGGTGCCGTCTGCGCTCATGTCGTTCAGCAGCAGCTCGCCGGCGCCGGCGTCAGCCATGCGTTCGGCGAAGTCGAGCGCGTCCACGTCCGTGGCGGTGCGGCCGCCGTGGGTCGTCAGCATCCAGCGGTCACCGACCCGCTTCACGTCCAGGCTGACCACGAGGAACTGTGCGCCAAACGTGCGGGCCGCCTCCGCGATTAGCCCGGGATCGCGGACCGCAGCGGTGCCGACGGAGACTTTGTCGGCGCCGGCGGCGAGCATCGCGTGCATGTCGTCGAGGCTGCGGATCCCACCGCCGACCGTGAATGGGATGAAGAGCTCACGCGAGACACGCTCGACGAGATCAACCAAGGTCGCGCGCTTGTCTGACGTCGCGGTGATGTCGAGGAACGTGAGCTCGTCGGCGCCTTCCAGGTCGTAGCGGCGCGCCAACGCGACAGGATCACCAGCGTCGCGGAGGCCCTCGAACTGCACGCCCTTCACGACGCGACCGCTCTTGATGTCGAGACAAGGGATGATGCGGCGCGTCAGCATGAGGCGTCCCCTTGTAGCCAAGACCGCAACAGCGCGAGGCCCGCTTGACCGGATTTTTCGGGGTGAAACTGGGCAGCGAACAGCGAACCGTGACGCACGGCGGCCGTAAAATCTCCGGCATAGTCAGCGACGCCGACCACATGTTCGAGGTTGGTGGCTTGCACGTGGTAGCTGTGGACGAAGTAGAAGTGCTGGTGTTCAGCGGCCAGCACCGGGTCAAGACAGGAGCCCGGCTGCGTCGCTCGGACCGCGTTCCATCCGATCTGCGGCACCTTTCGTGGCGCCTCGAAGCGAACACAGCGCCCACGCAGCAGGCCCAGGCCGGGCACGCCGGGGGCCTCGTCGCTGCCGTCAAACAACAGCTGCAGGCCGAGACAGATACCCAGGAACGGCGTCTGCGCGGCGACGACCTCCTTGAGCACGGCGTCGAGCCCGGTGCTGTGCAGGCGCGCCATGGCTTGGCCGAAGTGGCCCTGGCCCGGAAAAACGACGCGCGAGGCGGCTCTGATCTCGTCGGCGTCAGCGGTGAGCTGCGCAGCGGCCCCCACAAACGCGAGGGCTTTTTGCACGCTGCGGACGTTGCCGGCGCCGTAGTCGACGATGGCGATCATGGCGCGCTCCGCCCAGCGCTATCGAGGGCGCCCTTCGTCGACGGCACCTCGTCTCGGGCGCGCGGGTGCAGGGTCGCGGCGGTCTCAAACGCGCGGGCAAAGGCTTTGAAGAGCGCCTCGGCCTTGTGATGGTCGTTGTCGCCGACGCAGATGCGCAGGTGCACGTTAGCGGCGAGGCTGTTGGTGACGGCCTGGAAGAACTCGACGACTAGGTCCGACGCCAGCGCGCCGATGTGATCCCGCGTAAATGCGGCCTCGAAGCGCAGAAACGGCCGCCCGGAGAGGTCGAGCACACACTCGGCGCGGGTCTCGTCCATGGGGAAGAGGCACGACCCGGTCCGCCAGATACCCCGCCGATCGCCCAAGGCTTGCCGCAGCGCCTCGCCGAGCACGAGGCCGGTGTCTTCGACCGTGTGGTGCTGGTCGATGTGCAGATCGCCACGCGCGACAAGGTGCAGATCGAGGTGCGCGTGCCGCGCGAACGCCTCCAGCATGTGACTGAAGAAGCCGATGGGCGTGTCGACGTAGGCGCGTCCAACCCCGTCGAGATCGAGATGGCAGACGATCTGCGTCTCCCGGGTTTGGCGGACGACCCGCGCCGCCCTAGGCCCTGGACTTGGCAGCGTCGCGGCGGCGAGCAGCTGCGCGAAGGGTGCGTCGCTGTTTGGCGGCGGCGGCGTGGCTTGCTCTGGGGTGTGGTGGCGCCGCGTGGTGGCGTCGAGGCCGGCCTGGTCTGGGTTCAACGTGTCAGCCATGTCACGACCTCATCGATGTGGGAGAAGACCGCGGTGGCGCCGGCCTCGTAGAGTCGCTCTGGCCACGCCGAGCCCCAACCGCAGCCGGGGGCGAGCACGCCGATGGCGAGGCATCCGGCGGCCGTCGCGGCGCGCATGTCGTCGACGCTATCGCCGACGTAGGCGACACCGCCACTGCCAGGGTCTACGTCGAGCGCGCGCAGGGCAGCGAGGAGACCGTCCGGCGCGGGCTTCTGGCGCGCCATGTCTTCCATGCCCACCACCACCGGCCACGGCCCCCCATGCCGACGCAGCGTGTACTGCGCCTCGTCGTGCGGACGCCCCGTCACCACCCCGACGCGGGCGTGACGACGCAACTTCGCCTCCGCGGCGGCCGAGAGCAGCCACGGCTCCGTGCGGATGCTGCCGTCGAAGTCGGTGCCCCGGTAAGAGCGCTGATACCGCGCAATAATCGCGTCCCGGCTGGGGTCGACGCCGCGATCACGCAAGATCGCGGCGACACAATCCCAGTCATTGTTGAGCCCGCCGCGCGCCTTGTAGGTGTCCACGACCGCCGCGTCGACCGTGTCGGCGAAGGGTTGCGAGGCCACGCCCGTCTGCTGCGCAAGGTGGGCGCCGAGCAGCGCGTTGGCAGCGACGATAATCGCCTGCCGACACGAGTGGGCGACGTCCACCAGCGTCCCGTCCATGTCGAGCAGCACGGTGTGCACCGGCGGTGGCGGGGCGAGCACCTTGCGAATCGCGCCCAGACACCGCGTCATCTGCGCTGGGCTACCGATCGCGATGCGGACGCAGCCGGCCATGAGCGGATGTTTGCCGTGCCGATCACGGACCAGGATGCCCTCGGCCTCCAGCGCGTCGACCAGCTCAGCGTGGCGATCGCCGATGAACGCGAGCAGAAAGTTGGCGTGGGCCTCTCCGGTCGGGATGCCCAGCTCGCCCAGCTGCACGGCGAAGCGGTCCCGAACGGCACGCACGCTGGCGACGTGATCGCGGACGTGATCGGGTCGCGACATGCAGGCCCGCGAGGCCGCGACGGCGGCGCGATTGACGTTGAACGGGTTGAGCACCTTGCGCAGCGTGACGATGTTCTGTGGCTGGCTGATCACCACGCCAATCCGCAACCCGGCGAGCCCGTAGACCTTGCTGAAGCTGCGCGTCACAAACAAATGGGGATGACGAGCGACCAGATCGACGGCGCTCTCGCCTAGGAACTCGCCGTAGGTCTCATCGATCACGACGGGACAGGTCACCGCCGCCAGCGTGGCTTCGATGACGCTTCGGCTCACCGCGGTGCCGGCGGGGTTGTTCGGGTTGGCCAGCGCGACGAGCCCCGTCTCCGGCTGATCAGCCTCCGGTGTCAACGCCTGGAGCCAGGCCACGTCATCGTGCAGCAGGCGGGCCGGTGCAGTTTGGCGCAAGCTCACCTGCCGCACCGGATTACCGAGCAATCCGGCCCACAGCGTGAACATGTCAAAACCCGGCGACTGGGTCACCAGCGCGCGACCGGGCAGGAGGTAGGTATCAAAGATCGCCTTGATGCCTTCGTCGCACCCGGCGGTGCACGTCAACCACTCGGGCGGCACGCCGAACCAAGCGGCCGCGTCGCGTCGCCACGCGTCATAGGTCGGATACGTCGCGATGTGTTGGCCGCTCAACGCCGCGTGCGTGGCCTCCACGACGAAATCGGGCGCACCTTCCGGGCTCTCGTTGATGTCCAATCGCAGCCACCCTGCCCGCTCGCGCCCCGGCACCGCGTACGATGCGACCTCGTGCAGCGGCAGCCGCGTTGGCAGCGACGCAGCGGACGCGTCGGGGACGGCGTCGGAGGCTAGGTCGGGACCAGCGATGCTCATGGGATCACCTTGCGGATGTCCGTCTCCAAAATGTCGGTGGCGCCGAGGCGCTTGAGCTCCGGCACGAGCCGCGCGACGTCCGCGCGTGGTACGGCGACTTTCACCGCGTAATCATCGCTGTTGTAGAGCCGGGCGACGGTCGGCGACTTCATCGCAGGCAGCCGCTCGATCACCTGCGCCAGACGCGCCGCGTCGATGTTCATCTCCAGCAACACGCGCTGCCGCGCGTCGAGCACCGCCTTCATCAGCAGCAGCAGCTCGTCGATCACCACGCGCTTGTGCGGATCGTCCATCGCGGCGCGATTGGCGTAGACGCGCGTAGTAGAACGCAGCAGCACGTCGACGATCTCGAGCCCGTTTTGCCGCAGCGTGGTGCCCGTCGCGGTGTTGTCGACGATGAGATCTGCGTCTTCCGGCGCGAACACCTCGGTCGCCCCCCAGGAGCGAATCAGCCGATAATCCGCACCGCGCGCGTCTAACCAGCGCCGCGTCAGGGCCTCGTACTCGGTCGCGATGCGCACGCCGGGTTTGGCGAGCAGCGCGTCGACGTCTTGCCCTTCCGGCGCGGCGGCGACGATCTGCACCGGATCAAAACGCAGATCGATGAGCTCGATGACGTCGGCCCCCGTCTCCTGCACCCAGTCATGTCCGGTGATGCCGACGTCATGCGAGCCGAGCTCGATCAGCGCGGGGATGTTCTGGGCCTTCATGATCTTGGCGCGAAACCGGTCGTCACTGACGATGGGCCGATAGACCCGGTCTGGCCGGCTGAGATGTAGACCACAATCGGCGAGCAGGGTCTCAACCCCCGCGAAGATTCGACCCTTGGGTAGCAGGAGCTCGAGCATGACACCTCCAGTACCGCGGTGGCGCGGCGGCCGGAACGCTACCGGATGTGGGCACCGAGTTTAAGGGGTTGGCGAGAGGTCTGTGAGGCGGCAGGCTCACCCCACTATGACGAACGACCCCGCACCCCAGACGAGCCCCCAACTTCACTACCGGAGCTGCAATCTGTGCGAAGCGATGTGCGGCCTCGTCATCGCGCACGATGGCCGCCACGTGCTGGGGATTCGCGGCGACGAGGACGATCCACTCAGCCAAGGACACCTGTGCCCAAAGGCCTTTGGGCTGCGCGACGTCTACGAAGATCCAGACCGGCTCCGCACACCGATTCGACGCACAAAACAGGGCTGGGAGGCGGTGAGTTGGGACAGCGCGCTCGACGAGACCTCGGAGCGGCTGCTGGCCATCGCGCGGCAACACGGACCGAATTCCGTCGCGGTCTACCAAGGCAATCCAAGCGTGCACAACCTGGGCACGATGCTGTTCGCGCCGACTTTTGTGCGCGCGCTGGGCACGAGGAATCGCTTCTCGGCGTCTTCGGTGGATCAGCTGCCGCATCACTTCGTGTCCTATTTTCTTTTTGGCCATCAGCTGTTGTTGCCAGTGCCGGACGTCGACCGCAGCGATCACCTGCTGGTGCTTGGCGCCAATCCGCTGGTGAGCAACGGCTCGATGATGAGCGCGCCCGGGATGCGACGACGATTGGCGGCGCTGCGACAGCGGGGCGGCAAGCTGATCGTGGTGGATCCGCGGCGCAGCGAGACGGCGGCGAAGGCCGACGCCCATCACTTCATCCAGCCAGGACGCGATGCGTTGCTGCTAGCGGCCCTGATTCACCGCGTGCTCTCGACCGGTGGCGCCACGCTGGGTCGCCTTGGGCCCCACGTGACGGGGCTGGAGACGCTACGGGCGGCGGTGGCGCGCTTCTCGGCGGACCGGGTCGCGGCGGCGGTCGGGATCGACGCCGCGACGATCGAGGCGATGGCGGATGCGTTCGCGGCGGCGCCCACTGCGGTGTGTTATGGCCGCCTCGGGGTCTGCACGGCTGAGTTTGGCGCGGTAGGCATCTGGCTGGTCACGGCGCTGAACGTGATCACCGGCAACTTCGATCGCGCCGGCGGGATGATGTTCGCCTCGCCAGCGATCGACGTGCTGGGACAGACGGGCCGCGGCGGACACGACCGTTGGCGCAGTCGGGTGCGCCAGCTGCCCGAGTTTGGTGGCGAGCTGCCTGTCGCCGCGCTGGCGGAAGAGATCGACACGCCGGGTGAGGGCCAAATCCGCGCCTTGGTCACGTCGGCGGGCAACCCTGTGCTGAGCACGCCCAACGGCCGACGACTCGAAGCCGCGCTGGGCGGCTTGTCGTTCATGGTCGCGATCGACATCTACCGCAACGAGACGACGCGGCACGCCAACCTGATCTTGCCGCCAAAAACCGGGCTCGAGGTGCCCCACTACGACCTCATTTTTCACGCGTTGGCCGTGCGCAACACCGCTCGTTTTGCCGATCCGCTCTTCGACGGAGATCACGACGGCCGGACGGACGCGCAGATTTTTCGGGCGCTGACACGTCGCCTGCAGAAGGGCGCGACGACGCGACGGCGCCGTTCGCCGTTGGCGCGGGCGCAGCAGGCGGCGCAGCAGGCGCTGACGCCGACGCAGCAGGTCGACCTGGCGCTGCGTCGCGGACCGGTTGGGCTTTGGGGAGGGCGCCTGCTGCAGCGTGACGGACTCAGCGTCGCAGCGCTGCGAGCGGCGCCCCATGGCGTCGACTTGGGCCCGCTGCAAGCCCAGATTCCCGGGCGATTGTTCACCTCAGACCAGTGTATTCAGCTCGCTCCGAACGTCCTGGTGGCCGATCTGGACCGTCTCGCCGCGCTGCTGGTCTCGACCGACGTCGTGGACACACCGACGTTCGATCTGCGCCTCATCGGTCGCAGGGCGCTGGCGGACAACAACAGCTGGCTTCACAACGCCCCGACGCTCATGGCCGGTCGGCCGCGCTGCACGCTGCACATGCACCCCGACGACGCCAGCGCGCGGGGGCTTCTCGACGGTGAGCTGGTCGGCCTTCGTTCCCGCATCGGCGCGGTGCAGGCGCCCTTGCATGTGACCGACGCGATGATGCGCGGCGTCGTGTCGCTGCCCCACGGCTGGGGCCATGGTCGGAGCGGGACGCAGCTGCAGGTGGCGGCGCAGCGGCCCGGCGTCAGCGTCAACGACGTGACGGACGGCGCGCTGCTCGACACGCTGTCGGGCAACGCCGCGCTGTCGGGTGTTCCAGTGGCGGTGACGAGCGCAGCGCCGCTCGCCTGAGCGCGGCGGCGCGGCCGGCTGGGTGCGCAAGGCCGATGCCCTCGGGGTCGTCGATCGCGCGCATCGCGTTCGGGCGCATCAAGGCGCCGACGTACAGACCCCGGCGATGCACGTCTTGTCGAGGCTGCACGGCGCGCCTTCGGCTAGTGGGGCGTGGTCGCAAGCTACCCCGCACCAATCGACCGTACACGGGTCACCGTCGTCGCACGCGGCGACCGGCTGGCCAGCGCACGTGGCGGCGGCGTGGCACGGCAGCCCCGAGGAGGTCATCCGCAGCAGCACGGCGGCGCCGGCGACGGCGGGTGCGGGAGCGCCGGCAGCGACGCTTGACGCATCGACCGCTTGGGTCGTCGAGGCCGCGCCAGCGAGCGCCACGGCCCCCTGCGCATCCACGACCAACGCGCGCAGCCAGCCTGGGCCTGGATCGGGAAAGCGCGTCGCGATTGGATTCGCGGAGGCATCCCGCCACGAGGCGAACGCGCGCCAGGAGCCGGTCGGGTCAACCTTGGCCCGGCCGGCCACGACGAAGCCGCCGGTGCTCTGCAAGCCGATCGCGAAGAGCTGCGCCGCCGCAGCCGGTTGCGCCCCGCCCAGCCCGGGTTTCAGGAGCGCCCGGGTGAGCAAGACGTCGCCGGATGAGCTGAGCAGCCACACACACGCGCGCCCCGCCGATCCAGCCTTTTCGGCGCATGTGCCCGCCAACCAGGCCGCGCCGTCCGGTCGAACGACGGCGGCGAAGATCTCGTCGTGGCCGCTGCCGCCCCACGACTTGTACCAGACCAGCTTCGCGTCAGCCTGGACACGAAACGCCAGCGCCTGCCCCTGCCCCGAGCCACCGGTCTGCGCGCCCGACATGAGCAGATCACCGCCCGGCAGCTGGACGAGGCTGTTGCAGGTCTCGTCGTCCGCGGACCCGTAAATGTAGTCCAGCAGCGGAAACCCGGTCGGCGCGCTGCCGCGAACCAACCACGCTTCGCCCGCGCCGCCGGCCTTGGCGGTCCGACCACACGCGGCGACTGTGTCATCGTCCAATCCCACCGCCGCGTTCAAGCGATCGTCGTGGCCACGGTGATAGGTGCGTCGCCATCGCTCGGATCCGTCGGTTCGCACGCGGGCCATGACGCCATCCAACGCGGCGCCGCCCGACGCGGCGAGGACCACGTCAGCGCCGACAAAAACGAAGTCTCCCGTGAACGTACGCGTGACCGCCTCAACCTGGCTGACCGCGACCGGTAAGTCCTGCACGACCGCGCCACCCACGTCGATGCGCACCCATCGGCTCTGCGCGGCGGGCAGCGCAGCGTCGGTGCTCGTCACCGCGACCTGCATCGCAGCAGCCCAGCCGCCTTGATCCGCGATGAGCGCGCGGAAGCGCTGATCGGCCCAATGTGCGGCCCCAAAGCGGGGCTTGGTGCTGCATGCACCGCTGGCGCACGCCCCGACGTCACACCCGGCGCCGCCGCATGTGGCGTGGTTGGCCGTGAACGTGCAGCCACCGGGCAGGCCGCATGCGTCATCGGTGCAAGGGTTGCTGTCGTCGCAGATCACGGCGCTGCCCTTGAGGCATGAGCCGCCCAAGCAGGTGGTCGCCGTCGTGCAGGGGTTCTCGTCGTCGCAGGGAGAAGCGTCGGCCGCGTTTACGAACACACAGATGGCCTTGACGCACACCGGCACCTGACACGCCGGGGCATCCGAGGCGATCGTGGCGCAGTCCTGACCGGTCGCGCACGCGTGGGCCGTCGTACCGCCGCCGTCGTGGCTATCCAACCCGCCAATCGCGTCGAGGCCGGAGGTCGCCGCGTCGCTCGCGCTGCCCGTGTTGTCGACCGGGGTGACGCGCGCTGGGTCGTCGCATCCCGTTGCGAGCACCAGGGCCACGGCGAGGAAGGAGGCGAGGATGGTGGATGCGGGCGGCATGGCGAGGAGTCCGGTCATGTCAGGAGGCTAGCAGAGCCCGCGACGAACGCCACAAGCGCCATGAGGCAACTGGGTCATGAGGCAACTGGGTCATGACTTGACGGAAGTCCGGCAAAAACGAAAGCTGAGGCGACCGATGATGCACCATGTCCAACGGCCCCCCAGCCCAGAAAAAGCGCGAAGTCGATACACCCACCGGGACGTCGCGTCGGCGCCGAACAACCGACGTGCACGCCGAAGCCAGCGCGCAGGCGAGTGACCACCTGTCGGACGTGATTCGGGCGGTCGGCTTCAAGCTGGCGGCGGCGCTACCCGAATCGGAGAACGCGCAGAAGCTGGCGCGAACGCTGAGCGTGTCGGACCTCGCGCTGCTGCTTCCTGATTGGGCGTCAGCCGTCACGAGTCGGGCCAACGGGTCGAAGCAAGACGCCGGTCATCTTCTACGGCAAGTGTGCGGCGAGCTGGAGGGGCCCCTCGACCACTTGCAGCGGACAACCGCCCAGCGCCTGCAAAGTGATGTGGATCTCGAAGGGCTCCGTTTCGTCGAAGACGTGCAGCTCGCTGCACAGCGGCTGCGTCGGTTGACGAATGATCTGCTCGATCTCGCCGGGATCAGCGGCGGAGACTTTGCGATCGCGCGGCTGAGGTTTCAGCTCAGAGACTGCGTGGCGGCGGCGCTGGACGAGCTGCGAACGCGGGCGCGACGCCGGGGATCGACGCTGGTGGTAGAGGTCGGGCCAGAGGTGCCGGGGTGCCTCATCGGCGACCCGGGACGACTTCGGCAGGTGGTCGCCACGTTGGTCGGCAACGCGGTGGCGGGCAGCAATCACGACGAGATTCGGCTCTCGCTCACGGCGCAGCTCGAACAAGGTCGAATCGTGCAGCTCCGCGGCGTGATCTCACGCATCGACGGCGCCACATCGGCCGCCACGGGTCTCCGCAGGCGGCGACATGATAGCGGCGCGACAACGTGGCTGGGCGACGCGAGCACAGGCCTGGGCTTGGCGATCTCTCGCGAGCTCGTCGCCAAGATGGGCGGGCGCACGTGGGTGGAGGGCGGCATTGACGGTGGCAGTCTGCTCAACTTCACGGTGCGCTGCGAGCTGGCCAGCGCGAACTCCGACGGCTGGTCCGGTTCCGAGCGCTCGGCGACCCCGCGCATCTTGCTGACGTCGCCCGAAGGCGAGGCGATCGCGGAGATTCAGGACGGCCTGCGCGCCCTGAACGCGACGGTCACCGTGCTCCATCACCCCGACAAGGTCGCGCGCGCGATCGCGGACAACCCGGGTGGTTTTGATGTGATCATCATGGTCGCGTCGCTCACAAGCCGCCGTGGCAGCGCGCTCGCAGAGGCGGTGGGGTTCATCAAGGACAAGCCACCTGTCGCGTTGATCACGCGCGCCGGTCATCGCGGCGATGCGACGCGTTGCCGGCGGCTTGGCGTGACGGCGTATCTGCCTCAGCCGGTCTCGCGACGTGATCTTGACGACACGCTGCGCGCCATGGCGAGCGCGGCCGCCGAAGCTGAGCAATCCGGCAAACGCAGCCGGCTGTTGATCACACGCCATTTTTTACGGGAGACGCGCCGACGCCTCCATATCGCGGTCGTCGGCGACGTGATGGACGTGGTGGCCACGCTGCGCGGATTGGGTCACTCCGTGCACGTCGTGGCATCGGAGGCAGGGGAGGCAGGGGAGGCGGCCGCTGAACCGCCGGACGTGCTGGTCGTCGATCTCTCGGCGTCAACGACCGCGCCCAGAGCCTTGGTGGCGGCGGGGCTGCGTGACGTCGGTGGCACGCCCGCTGTGTTGGCCCTGGTGCGCGACCCTGCCACGCCTGGATTGAGCCCTCGGTCGCAGCTCGGTATCTTGGCTCGACGCCACGACACCACGGCGCTGCAGGAGGCGCTGCGAAGGCTGCGCAACACCGGCGGGGACGCCGACAGCGTCGCCGCTGAAGCCGTCGGCGAAGGCCCCTCCATCTGGCCCATGGTGGTGCGCCGCACGGAAGGTGACGAGGACCTTGCGCGCGGTCTGATCGAGGTTTTCGTCGCCTACGCGCCCAATTGGGTCGTCGCGATCGACCGGTCGCTGCGAGATGCTGCCGCCGCGCCCGCTTACGTCGCGTTTGATCAGCTGCGAACGGCGCTCGAAGTGCTGGATTTGCGGGCGCCAGCGCAGCTGTGTGCCCGACTCGAGGCGGCCGAACGTGCTGGCCGGGGCGCACAGACCGAGGCGCTAGTGTTGGAGCTCAAAGGCCAAATGAATCAAATTATCGCCCAGATGCGCGCGATTCTCGCCCGGAGACGATATACTGTGCAGCCGAACGATTGAGGTCGGAAGTTGAGCGGAGCAGGAGACGACATGGACCAGCCAATCAATCCAGATGGCGTCGGCATGAAAGGTGGCTCGGGCACGACGGCCGGCACTGGCGTGGCGCTCGACGCGCTGCTCGCCCGGATTCACGGCAACGTAGCGGCCATGCACCAGCTGGTTGGGCTGATGCTCGGGCACCTGCCGGGACGGCTTGAGGCCGTCAACGCCGCGGTGGAGGCAGGCGACGCAGACGCGTTGAGCGCCGCGGCCCACAGCCTGCGGGGTTCGCTGTCGAACTTCACCGTCGGCGAATCGTGGACACTCGCGGGTGACCTCGAAGCCGCAGCGCGTGAGGGCGATCTCGTCGCCGGAGCCGCGCTGGCCGCCGCGCTGCATGACGCGGTGATGCGGGTCGACGCCGAACTGCGGACCTGGCTGACTCAGAACGCGCCTGAGACGACGCCGTGAGGATCCTGCTGGCCGAGGCTGAGCCCGTGACTCAAACCCTCATCGCAGGTGCCCTGACGCGTTGGGGTCATCAGGTCGAGGTGGTGACGGACCTGCACACCACGTGGGCGGCGCTGTCCCATCCTGGCGCACCGCGTCTTGCGGTGGTCGCGAGCGAGCTGCCAGACGGCGCCACCGCGGACGTCCTTGAGCGCATCCGCGCGCTCGAGAAATCCAGTAGGACTTGGCTGATTGTGCGCCGACCTCCGGGCGCTTCGTCGCGCTCGGACACTGCGGACGACGTGCTGCGGACGCCCTTCGATCTCGACGCGCTCCGGGCGCGAGTGCATGTGGGCGTGCGGGCGGTGGCCGTCTCCGACGAGCTCGCGGCGGCCAAAACGAGCCTCGGCCGACTGGCGCACGTAGACGCCTTGACCGGCGTGGCGTCGCGCGCCGCCGTGTTGCAGACCCTGAAACGTGAGCTCGCCCGCGGCGCGCGGGCGGCCGAGTGCGTCTCTGTGATCCTCGCCGGGTTGGACGGTTTTCGCCGGGTCAACGACGCGTTCGGCGCCGCGGCTGGCGACGCCGCGCTGCAAGAGACCGCGGCCAGGATCGTCTCGGATGTGCGCACGTACGACACGGTCGGGCGCTCGGACGGTGCGGAGTTCTTGGTCGTCTTGCCCGGCTGCGGCGCGGATGGCGCGGCCATGCTGGCTGAACGCCTACGCGAGTCGATCCGAAGCCGTGCGCTGACCACACGAGAGGGCATGGTCGCGCTGACGTCGAGTTTTGGCGTCGCCACGGCGGCGGTCAGCGCCGAAGCAGATGGCCTACTGCGCCGCGCGGCGTCCAGCCTCGCCCGCGCCAAGACGCTGGGCGGCGACCGTGTGTGTGGGAGCTGATCGTTGGGCGACGCACGGCGGTGGCCACGGCTTCGCGGGGAGTTAATCGGGCTCTGCGTCTGCGCACTCGCTGCCAGTGTAGCCTGCACGCGGACGCCAACCCCCGCGCCGCAGCCGAGCCTGCTAGCAGCGACGGCGACGGCGACGGCGACGGCGACGGCCACGATGACGACGGCGAATGGGTCCGCGCTCGGCCAGCCGGAGTCGCCCGTGCGAGCGCGCGCACCGACCTCCGAACCGACTGGCGAACGCCACATCGCTCCGACGCTCCTTATCGCCCCTAGCTGGGCGCGCGAATGGACCGAGTATTCGGGCGATCATGAGCTCTGGCTGCGAAGCGAGGCGCTGGTGGCTGGGCGGTTCGCGACGATGGAAGCCCGTTGGACCGACCATCGGCTGGGGGAGCCGCTGCCGGCGGCACGGATCACGGTGCTGATGACCTGCGCGCCGCGTGGCCCCATTCGCGTCGACAACGATGGCACGAACCACGACTTCCGATGGCGGTGGCGGCCCGAACACGCTGGGCCCTGCGAGCTGCTGGTGCGTGCGTTCACGGCGACCAAATCGTCGGAGGCGCGGATCGTCATCTCGGTCGCGCCGGCGTCGTCGCCCTCACCAGGGCAAGCTGCGGCGACGCCGACGATCGGCTTTGGGATGGTCAAACAGGCCCAATGGCGGGCCGGCGTGCGCACGGTGCGCGTGAGTCGACGGTGGCTGCGGGCGGCGAGCCCTACGACGGTCGCCGTGCTGCCCTCCGCTCGCGGCGACGCGCAGCTGACGGCGCCCGCGGCGGGCCGGGTCGGGCGCGCGGAATCAGGCGTTTGGCCACGCCAGCACACGCAGATTGCACGCGACGTCGAGCTGCTCACGCTGGCGCTGACGCGGCCGAGGCCCTTACGTGGACTGCCAAGCCACTGGTTGCCAACCGACCAGGGCCGCCACGACATCGACACGCCGATCGGGCACCTGCGGCTCCGCAGCCCGGTCTCCGGCGGCGTCGGACGTGTCGCCGTCCACCCGGGGCAGGTCGTCGCGGCGGGCGACGCACTGCTGACGGTGTTCGATGAGACCACGTTGGTGCTGCGTGTGGCGTGGTCACCGCGAGAGCGCGCTGCGCACAGCCTGCGTCCGCAGCTGCTCCTGCTACCCGACCGCGAGACCGCGATCGCGGTGCCGATGGCCGAGATGCACGCCGACACAACAACCCCGGGTCACCTGTTGATCCCCCTGCACAACCCAACTCGGCGATGGCGCGTCGGTGAGCGTGTGGCCGCGGCGATCGAGGCGGGGCCAAGCCGCGAGGCCGTCGCCGTCCCCGCTGCGGCCGTCCTTAGCGCTGGCGATGAGCGGTACGTGTTTGTTCAGCTCGGCGGACAACGCTTCGAGCGCCGTGAGCTCAAGCTCGGCATCTGGTCCGGCGACGCTTGGGCGGTGTTGGACGGCGTGCGCGACGGCGACCGCGTGGTGGTCGGTGGCATCGACGCTGTGCGACAGGCGCAGTCCGATGCCAGAGCACGCCGCAAATAGGCGACTCGTTTTGCCCCGCGCGGCGATGACAGCGCAGGACAGCTTGACGCGCGGATCGGACGGACCATCCTGTGGCCCCCGCGAAGTCGGGCAACAGGAGGGCCTATGCGCCTGCGCAACGTTTCCATCGGTGTTCTCTGCTGCTTTCTCCTCGCGTGTGGCGGCGGCCACCTCGCGCGCCGCGGCGATCAGCAGCTCGCACAAGGTGAGTACGACGCTGCGATCGCGTCGTACGAGGCCGCCGCGCGGGCCTCAGCCGGCGACCCTCAGGAGGCGGCCCGATACCGGGCGAGCGTCGCGTCCACCCGAAAGCGCGCCGCCCGCCTCCAGATCAACCAGGGCGATCAGGCCTATCGTCGGAACGATCTCAAGGCTGCGGGTGCGGCGTACAAGAAGGCTCGGAGCTACGCGCCGACCGATCCGCTCGTCGTCGATCGTCTGTCGACCCTGCTCAAGACGCGGGTGCGTATTGAGTCGCAGCTCGACGCCGCATGGAAGGAGCTCACCGCCGTGCAAGGCGCCGACGCGAAGGGCTCCCTTGAGCGCTGGGACGCCCTGATCGCGACCGCTGAGAGCCTGCTGGACTGGCGCAAGGACTACCCGCGCACGCAGGCGCTCTGGAACGCTGTCGCCGCGCCCGCGAGCGTCGTGATGGTCGACGCGGCCCGAACGGCGCTCGCCGCCAAGGACTTCAGCGGCGCCCGGCGGCGGGCAGAACGGGCCCTGCGCTTATCGCCAAACGACGCGGACGCCAAAACGCTGCTGGACCAGATCGATCGAAGTGGTAGCGCGAGCGCGCACGCTGCAGATGCGGCGCTGGCCCTGAAGGAAGGTCGGTTGGTGGACGCGCTGGAGGCCTACCACCTCGCGCTTGCACAGAACCCGAACTCGGCGGCGGCGACCGCCGGCCAGCGCACCGCGCGTGACGCGTACGTCACGGCGCGGCTCTCAGACGCCAAACTCCTGGGCAAGAAGCGAAACAACCTCGGAGAATTGCTGGCGCTGCGAGACGCTTGGACGGTGAACACCGACAACAAGGCGTTGGCCAAGAAGCTGCTGCTGCAGTACGACAGGGTCCACAAGCGCGCGATCACGGCCTTCTACCACGCCGGTCGAAAACACGAGAAGGGGCGACGGCATGGCGCGGCGCTGATCGCCTATCGCACGGCGGAGGCGCTCGGGGGTGGGCCAAAGGACCTCGGCAGCCGCATCGAGGCGTGCGTGAAGGCGTCGGCGAGCGGCCAGACCTATCGCCTCAGCCTGACCTTGAAGCGCCCGCCGAAGGACGTCTTGACGATGGGCAGCCACGCCGCGCTCGTCGCGCTGCGCAAAGCGGTCGCGACGGCAAAACTCGACGCGGTGGGCGTGCAGATCACCGAAGACAGCCGCGCCGCTCGTGGCGCGGAAGGCTCGCTCGTGTTGGAGGTGCCACGGTTCGCGCTGCCGCACCAAGACCGCGCTGAACCACGCAAGAAAAAGTTCCTCGATCGCGTTGAGTTTCCGGCCAACCCGGCGTGGGCGGAGGCGCAAGCAAGACAGTCCGCGGCGCTGACCGAGCTAAACGGCGCGACCGATCGGCTTCGGCCGCTGCAGGACGAGGTCAACGCCTTGGAGGGGCGCTTGGCTTCGCTCGACGAGAAGCTGATCAAGCTCAAAGCCGACATCCTCAAGGAAGACGCGATCTACTACGCCCGAGAGCCGACGCCGTGTCCCGACAAGACGACGAACTGCCCTCAGAGCTACGCCAACCGGCGCTGGGCGAAGCACCTGACCTGGCACAACGACCAGATCGCCAAGACCAACGCGAAGATCGCCAAGCTGTCTCCCGACTTCAGCGCCGCGCGGGATGCGGTGGGGAAGGCGCAGGAGGCGTTCGATCAAGCCGAGCGTCAGGCCCGTGAGACGCCAGCGAAGCTGCGCAAAGAGATCTGGAAGAACCACGCCTACACGGTGATGCTGCACATCGTGGACCTCAAAGGTTCGGTGCAGCTGCGTTGGGCGGACAAGCTCGCCAAGGCCGAATTGGCGGCCGGCGAGGCGAAGATGGACACGCAGCAAGTCGACTTCTCGACCCCCGGCGTCGTGGTGAAGCAGCAGACCTTGGAGCCGCCGCGCAAGAGCACCGTACCGGATGATTCGGCGCTCGCCGCGCAGATGGCCGAGACGCTGATCACCGCGGTGTCGGCGGCGGTGTGGCCACGCTTACGCTTGCATGGAGAGCGGTTCGCGCTGCGGGCAAAACGCGAGCGCCGTGGCGCGTTTCGGTTGGATCTGCAGGTTCGGGCGCTGGCGACGGGCGCCGCGCTGCCAGCGGAGAGCAGGAAGCAGTTCGAGATCGAGGTGCTCAAGGCGACCGGCTACAACTGGACCAGCATGTCGGTCGATTTGGCGCTGATTCCGTATCGGTAGGCCGATGACGACGGCAGGATCGGTGCGGCCGAGCGTGGCGGGTGCGCCTGTGTCGGCGCGTCCGAAAAAAAAGTTCTGCGACGGTATGGCAAGTGAACTATCCGACCAAAGTCGTGTCATGCCGGAGCCCTTCACTTCGTTTGGATCGCGAACATACGACATCGTTCAATAGGATAATTACCCTATAATATCAAACAACTCTTGCCGCACGTACGTAGCCGCACTATCCTTGGGCGGTCGCCAACCAATGACGGTACACTGGCGCGGCAGGAGGAACCGATGACGACCCGCTCGATGCTTACAACTACGGACTCAACCACCGCCTCCGGTGGACGCGCCCGGCGCCCGCTGATCGTCGCGACGGCGCGGTGTCTGCTCGCCGCGACCCTCGTCGTCATCGCCGCCATGGCGCCAAGCGCCTTCGCAGCCGAAGCTGGCGATCGCATCGACCTGAAGGTCTTGGTGCTGTCGGCCAACGGCTTCGAGGCGTCCTTCCAGGCTTGGACCGCGGCGCTCAAGCGGGAGGGCGTGCCCTTCGACACGCTCATCGCCAACGAAGCCGCGCCGATTACGTCGGACACGCTGACGGCCAGCCCAACCCACGCGCGCTATCAGGCCGTGATTCTAGCCACGGGCGGCCTCTTGGAGTGCAGCGCGCTGGGCTGCTTCTCGGCCCTCGACGCGGGCGAGTGGGCGGCGCTCAACGCCTTTCAGACTCGGTTCGGCGTGCGCCGCGTGGTGGCTTACACCTATCCAACGCCTGAGTTTGGCCTCAATTACCCCTTCCACGCCGGTGACCTCGCAGGTACCCCGGCGCAGCTGACGACCGGTGGCAAAGCGGCGTTCGCGTACCTCGCTGGCGCGGTTGCCATCGACACGGGCGCCTACGGCTACCTTGCTACGCCGCTCGCCACCGAAGGCCCTGCGCCATTTGAGACCCTGGTCGCTGGTCCAGCTGACGCCGCTGGCACCGCGGCTGCGTTGGTTGGTGTTCACAACCGCACCGACGGCTTCGAAGAGCTGGTCATCACAGTCGACGGCAACGCCTCCCAGCTGCACAGCCTGCTGCTCGCGCACGGGCTGATCGGCTGGGCCACGGGCGGCGTGCATCTCGGCTACCGACGCAACTACTTCACCCTGCACATCGACGACGTCTTCCTGGGCGATGACCGCTGGGACGTGAACGACAACGTCACGTACGAAGATGATGGCGCCACCAACCCGGTCGTGCGCATGAACGCCGCGGACGTGACCCGCGCCCTGGCTTGGCAGACCACAACCGGCCTCAAACTCGACATGGTCTTCAACGGCGGCGGCAGCGACGAGGCCATCGCCGAGAACGGCAGCGACGCGCTGACCAAGGCGCTGCTAAAGGCGCGCAAGCAGTTCCGCTGGATCAACCACACCTACAGCCACCCGAACCTGAACGCCTCGACCCAGGCCGAGATCGTCGCGGAGATCACGAAGAATCTCGACTGGGCCTGGGCCAACAAGATCAACCTCGACCCCCGCGAGCTCGTGACCGGCGAGCACTCTGGCCTGAGCAACCTGGCCATGCCGGCGGCGCTGGCGCAGGCGAAGATCTCGTGGTTCGCGGCGGACAACTCCTACGATCCGACACCCTTCAACCTGGGCGAAGCCGTGAGCGTGCCGCGGCATCCGTCGAATGTGTATTACAACGTGGGCACGTTCGCCGAGCAGCTCGACGAGTACAACTACCTGTACTTCGACCACTGCACGAATACGGCCACGACGACCTGCCTGACCGCGCCGGCGACGTACGCGCAGTACGTCAACAGCGAGGCGACCATCATGATTCGCCACCTGCTGACGAACGACGCGCGGCCGCACTACTTTCACCAAGCCAACCTCGCCGAGGACGGCACGCTGTACCCCGTGGCTGACGAGGTGCTCAAGCGCTACACGACGTGGCTGAGCGTGCCGCTGTTCCAGCCGACCTTCCGGGAGTCCTCGCTGATTCTGGCGCAGCAGCAGGCGTGGGCGGGCAACGCTGGCGCGGTGAAGGGTTGGGTGGTCGACGGCAAGATCTACGTGCAGTCGGCGACGGCGGTTGAGGTGCCGGTCACAGGGGCTGAGGCCGGCAGCTGGTACGGCGGCGATCGGTCGGGATGGTTCAAGGTGCCTGGCGGTGACGCGGCGGTCGTGATTACGGAGGCGGAGGAGGCGGCGCTACCTAACCTGGGTAAATACGAACAGTGGCAGCTGGAGACTCAGAAGTGGAACGCTTGGAAGCATGGCAAGGGAAAGGGGCATGGCTGGGGTCATGGCTCGCACGGCAAGCAGGGCTGGAAGTCGTCTGGGAAAGGCGGTGATACGGGCTGCTCGTCGAAGTCAGGTGGGAAGTCGAAGTCGCACGGCGAGTCGAAGTCGGGTGGGAAGTCGAAGTCCCAAAGCGGGAAGAAGTCGGGCAAGAAGGGGCACCACTAGTCACTGTGGGTTCCTGACTGGACTTCATACGTAGCGCGCGGCCCGCTCCAGGTTCTCTGGGGTGGGTTGCGGGCTTTTTTGGCGGAGGCCTCTTCGGAGTCGGCGGAGAAGGCATCAGCCTCACGCGACGCTTGGCAGGGTGCGACCTGGCGGGAACGGCGAGTTGGACGCTGCCCTCACGGCCGGGCGGTCTCGCCTGGGCAAAAGGCGCTGAAAGACGGCGGCGACGCTGCGGACCGGTAATCAATCGTGCCGTGACGCAGGCCGGCGGAGGCGGAAAAAGCAGGCGTCCACGCGTCGTACCGGGCAGACTGGTGCAATCAGCCGCGCTTCTGCGCGCTGGGCTGAGCCGTCACATCGAACCATGTGCACAGAGAACACCATGACTAGGCGACCTGACGACCGCGATGCCCTCCGTGGCGACTCCATTCATCGTCGAGCGCTGCGTGCGGCCGCCGCCGCGACCCTCACGATCGCCCCTGGATGCGGGGCGGCTCAGACGGAGACGCCGGTCGCGCCGACGCCCACCGCGAGTCGTGATGCCGCGCCTGCTGCTGCTGCAGCGCCTAGCACCCCGCTAAAAAGCGCGCGCACCGCGCCGGCCGTCGGTACGCAACCGGCGCCCGATGCCGCTGCCGCGTCAGCTGCAGATGCGCGACCCAACTGCCGCGTGGCGAAGGGGATGAGCTCGGAGTGCTGCAAAAAGGCCGAGACATGGTGCGCCGGCAAGTTCCCAGGCTCGGACCGCGACAGCCAAAGGAAGCGGAGCCAGTGCTGGTTCTCCACGCCTGGCTGCATGCCTTGGGGCCCGCCGGCGCCGCCGCGCTTCGAGGCCGAGGTGTGCGCGCCAGTGGTCATCTGGCGCGTGGCGTCGACCTAATGGCTGTCGTCGATCTGCGAGACGAGGCTGCCGCCCTGGCGATTGTGCTCCATGATGCGCCGCCACTATCTGCCGAGGACCTGACCGCCGCGCACGCGACGTGGCGTGGGCGAATGGTCAACGAGTACGTCTCGTCCCGTGTGTTTGGCTCGCTTGTGGGCCAACTCATCGCGGCCGAGGTGAGGCCGGCCCGTGTGGCTGAGGCTGCAGGGATGGTTGGAGATGAGCTGCGGCACGCGCGCGCTTGCGCCGGCGTGCTGCATGCGTTGGGTGGAGAAGCCATCGCCGCCCTGCCCGACCTGCCAACCGTGCCGGAGCACGAGGACGCCGGCCCGCTGGAGACCGTGCTGCGCAACGTGCTCTCGATCTGCTGCCTGAGTGAGACGGTCGCGGTCGCGCTCATTAGCGCGGAGTATTTCGAGTTGGAAGGCACCGCGATTGGCGCCATTTTGCGTGATATTTTGGCTGATGAGGTGCGCCATTCGCGCTTTGGTTGGCAGCTGGTCTCGGAGTTGATGCCGAGAGTCGATGCTGCGATGAAGCGGCGGTTGCGGCGGTATCTCAAGGTCGCGCTTCGGCATTTGCGGGACCACGAGCTGAGCCATATCTCGCCGGAGGCGGCGCCGTCGGTTGAGGCTGGGCTTGTGGGGGTTTGTGACGGCGGGACGGCGCGCGCGTTGTTCTTTGAGACGGTGCTTGAGGTGATTTTGCCGGCTTTGGAGGCGCGTGGGTTGCCGGCTGGAGAGCAGTGGCGGCAGGTGGTGGCGCAGGCGGCTTGATGGTGGCAGGGGGGACGGGCTGAGTGCGAGACTACACGGCGATTTTGTGGATCTGCTTGGTGCTGATCGGGTGCGGACAGGGCGCCGACAGGTCAGGCGTGGCCGCCGACATCGCCATCCACAACGGCGACGACCAGGGCGCGGCGGTTGTGGACGCCGTCGCTGACAGTGCGCACGAAGACGTCGCCGGCATGGACGCCCTCGGACGTGACGCCGGCTGCAGCGATGCCGTCGCCTGTATTCCGAGCTGGAGCTACCACGACCACTGGGCCCTGCCTACCGGAAAGCGTGTTGACTCGACGCTGTGTGTGTCCGCTTTTTTGCCGGCGGCGTCGACGGCTAGCGTCGATGAGTTCTACACCGCGCTAGGTAGTCTCGGCGTCGGCACCGTGCGGCACGGCGTGCAATGGGCGCAGATTCAGCCGACGAGCACGACGTGGAGTTGGGCCGCAACCGACCAAAGGCTCGCGACCGCCGCGGCACATGGCGTCGACGTCGTGATGATGCTTGGCTACGGAACTCCGTGGGCCAGCAAGGCGGGCGCCGCGGCGAAAGATGCCTACTTTCCGCCTGATGACCCATCGACATTCGCGACGTTTGCTGGCGCTGCAGCGGCGCGATACGGCGACAAGGTGCGTGGCTTCGAGATCTGGAACGAGCCCAACGCCGGCTACCGCTTCTGGAAGGGCACAGCCAAAGGTCTCTCAGGTGACCCTGTAGCCTATGCCGACCTGTTTCTGCTCGCTGCATCCGCCATTCGCGCCAAATCGCCGAGTGTGCCCGTCGCGTTCGGTAGCTTGTTCTTCCTGCCACAAGTAATCATCGGTGCGCACGATTTCATCGCGCAGGCGCTGACCGCCCGGCCCGCGCTGGCGAGTTCGATCGACACGCTCTCGTGGCACCCCTATGCCAAGTATCCGCCCACAGCGCCGCCGGAGTTCGATGAACCGCCTCTGGCTGGCACGCTCACCAGCGTGGCCATCGACAAGACCGCGGTGATGTTGCGAGCTCAGCTTGAGGCGGCCGGGATCCTGGGTCCGCGCCTGTGGGTCACCGAGCTGGGCTGGCCGAACTTGACGCCGCTCGACGAAGACGCCGTCGCCGCGTTCCTGACACGCTCCTGGGTCTTGTTGCTCAGCGAGGGCGTGGAGCTGCTCTGTTGGTACACGCTTTTTGATTACGACAAACCAGCGGTGATTCCGTGGGAGGGCGTGTTCGGCCTGTTCCGTCGCGGTCCTGACGGCGCGCTGGTGCGCAAGGCAGCGGCCGATGCGCTGACACAGCTCCACCACCAGCTGGGCGACACGTTCTACGCCGGCACGCAGCCTGGTCGGCTCCTCTCGGTCGAAGGCGGCCCGTTGCCCGCCAACGTCGACATTCGTCATCACGTCTTCGCGACGATGCCCACACATCCAGGCTATTTGCCACAGAAGAACGTGCATGTGATTTGGCGCGCGGATGGCGACGTGCATGGCAAGTCGATGCAGGTGCGTCTTCGCCGGTCATTCGGGGTGGCTACCTGGATCGAGAACCCCGACGGCAGCGCATCAGGCCTGATTCACGACGGCACATCGGTAGCGCTTGATGTCGGTGGCACGCCGATTTTTGTGGTCGAGGTGTTGGGGCCGCCATGAATCGTATCGGCGTTCAGCCCGCCTCGGGTCCACGGCGAGATGCTGAGCCTTTGCTCCGATGGGCTGTGCTCGCACACGCAGTTGGAGCCCGCTAGGCACGCGGAAAATAGGGCTCTGAGCGAACATCGCGGCGCGGTTAGTCGCGGCTGTGCCCCAGCGCCTGAAGCGTCGCCACGTGCGCATCCCAGGCCTTGGTCATCGTTTCGTTCACCACGAAAAAATCAGCGACCGAACAGCAGCATCCAGCAGGTCCAAAACGCCGA
>CALENB010000264.1 GCA_937910235.1 uncultured Myxococcales bacterium
CCCTCACCCCAGAGGCACGAGGCGCCGGTCGTGATGTCACACGACGTGGGCTCCGCGCACGCAGCCGTTGTGTCGACGACGCTCAAGGACAAGACGCCACCGAGAAAGGTCGCGGCGAACAGCCACGCCGGGGACGTCGCCGGCGCCACCGCGCCCGACCGCCGCAGCCGGGCCGCGCCGACGTGGTCGATTAGACTTGTGCGCACAGCCATCTCCTCCGCAGCAGCAGCAGCGCCACCGCGCCCAGACCCAGCAAAGCCGGACCCAGCAAGCCTAGATCCAGAGCGTCCAACCCAGTCGTCGGCGACGCGCCGCCAAAGCGCCCGGACGCGCTGCAACCCGGCGATGGCGCCACTGCGTCACCCTGCCGGCGCAGCACGCGATCGACCATCAAAACGTCGTCGCCCTGATAATCGTTGTGATGCGGGTCGACTGAGGTGCCGCCGTCGCCGTCGACCAAGCCGAGAAACAGGCGTATTGGCCCGGTGGCGCTCGCCGCTGGTCGCCACTGAAACCGCCATTGGACGCGGCCCCGCACGGCGGCGACGATCGCGGCGTTGACGTCCGCGTCACTCGCGCCGCTGGCTTTCAGCGCCGCGACATCGATGCAGTCGCTTGCGATGGCGCCGCCGCAGAGTCGCGGTTTGCGCTGCGAGTGTCCGCCGATGGCCAGCCCCTTCGCCATGAGCAGCGTCTCGTCGCCTACGTCGCTCTCGCAGCCGGCCACACCGAACGTAGCGCCGTCGACACAGAGCGTGCCCGCAGGCGCGCCGGCCTCATCGCGCCACTCGGCGACGAAGCTGTTGCGATTGCAGCCGCCGAGGCCGTGGGCGCAGGCACCCTGACGCGTCAGGCCTCTGCGTTCGATGTCGAGCTTCACGTGGACGACGTAGGTCGTGTCTGCGACGTAGCCCGTCTCGAACAGCCCCGCGGGCTCACTCCACAACGTCACGCCGTCACTACGGGAGGACCCTTGGTGGCAGTTGGTGCAGTCCATCCCGTGCGACTGTGGCGACCCCGTATAGAGGTACCCGCCACCGCCACCCCGCATGGCGTCCGCTTCGAATGTGGCGGACGAGGAGAAGCCGCAGAGCAGTAGCCCCAGCGTCGCGACGATGCCGGTCGCCCCGAGACGCTGCCGCCGCATGGCCGGACAGACGGCGAGACTCATGGACATCCCCCCAGACCGGCGGCCCACTGCGCCAGGATGACGTAGTCGGGATCTTGCCGCGACATGAACACGTCGGCGTTCGGGGCGTGATAGATGCCGCCGGCTCCGATCGCGAGTGGATAGCTCAGCAACGGCGGGTCGGGCCAGCCAGCGTTGCTGCGGACCATGCCGCGCGCCTGGATCAGGTTGAAGTCGCGCTCCGCTTTGGTGAGCGGCGGGTGGAGGCCGGCGTCGCGGTCGGCGGTGGACTGCGCCTCACTCGCACGGATCAGCTCGCCGATCATGCGCATGCGCCCGGGCGCGAGCACCTGCATGCGGCGCGCCGGATTGCCGTGACAGGCAGGAGAAGCGCATTGCCGCGCCAAGATTGGCTGAACTTTGCAGGCGAATCGCTCCGCGCTCAACGGCGGCCAGGGTTCTGGCGTGTTGGCGTCGACGCAGCCGCTCAGACCACCACACCACTGCAGCATGACGACGACGACGGCGAGGCGACCCATCGGAGCGCGGCGAGCTTGAGCGCTGGCGAGATTGCGCAGTCGAGACATAGAGAGCCGCAGCAAGGAGGAAGCCGGTCGCTCAAGCTGATCGAGGGACGCGGCCGAATACTAGTCGACCGCGGCCATGAATTCAAGCCATTCTTTCGTGATATCAATTGGCTATGAAAGTCACTATCACTCGTGACGTTCCGTTGGCTGAGATTTCGCCGCTTCGCCGCGGCGTGGCGCCGATGTTTCGCGCCGCCGCCACCCGCAGACCCGAGCGACGCTGCCAGAACGCAACTTCCTGTTGCCAATCGGAGCGGCCGTGGCAGGCTACTGGCCACCGCGACTCCGAGCGCGGCGGAGGAAGGCGACGCGATGAAGAGCAGCCCAGAGTTCGTTGTTCACATCAAGGACTTGTTGTCGGACGTGCCGAGCTTGCGTGTGCGCGCGATGTTTGGCGGTCACGGCATCTTCCGCGAGGGGCTGATGATCGCCCTGTTGTCGGACGATCTGTTGTATTTCCGGGCTAATGGCGACCGTGGCGAAGCCCTGCGGCTCAAAGGTTCGGCCCAGTTCATGCCGAAGGTGCGTGGGCGCAGCCAGTCGATGCCTTACTACCGTGCGCCCGATGACGCGCTTGAGGATCCGGAGCTGACCAATTCACTGGCCGTCGCCTCTTTTGATGACGCGCTGCGCTGCGATCAGACCCAACCGGCCTCGAAACGAAAGTATCGTCCCTGATTGAATCCAACCGCGGCGCTGGCTAGATCACGGCTGATCTGGTGACGCCGCCGCACACCGTTGCCGCATCCCGCTGAGGCGCGCGCGCGGCGGGCAGGCGGGACCTCATGGCGCAGCGCGCGCGTGTGCTGGTGGTTGGCGCTGGTCTGGCGGGCTGCGCGACGGCGTGGCATCTGGCGGCGGATCATGACGTGCTCGTCGTGGACCAAGGCAGCGCTCCGGGCGCCGAGGCGACGGCCCAAAACGCTGGCATGGTGCGCCGACTGGGCGAAGATCCAGCGGAGCGGGCCCTCGCGCTGCGTACCGTTGACTTCTTGGCGGCGCCGGGCCCGGATTGGGCTGGCCTCGTGGTCTCCCGCCGCACGGGCGCCTTGCTCGGCCTGAGCCAAGATCGCTGGCATCTGCACGACGCGGTCGCGCACGTCCGAGCCCATGGCGTGACTGTCGACAGCGTCGACGCCGAGGAGGCGACGCGGCTCGCGCCCGCGCTGCGCGGCTCGCCCCTGCAACAACGGTGGTGGTTGCCGGACGAACGTGTCGCCGATCCCCACGCCCTGATGACCGGGTACCTCCGTGGTCTCCGCCGCATGGGCGCTGAGGTCCGATGCAACGTGCGTGTACAAGGCCTGCGCGCGGTGGCCGGACGTGTCGTTGGCGTCGACACCGATGCGGGCCCGATGCGGGCCGACCGCGTCGTGCTCGCGGCCGGCGCCTGGAGCGCGACCTTGGCGCAGAGCGTCGGCCTGCAACGCCCACTGTTTCCGCTGCGCAGGACGGTGTTGACGACGACCACGCACCCGCTGAGCACAGCCGACCACCCCTGGTGCTGGATCGACGACGCCGGCCTGTATATTCGGCCGGAGAACGGCGGTTTTTGGCTCTCAGCCTGCGACGAAGCGCTAGACCCACCGCGCCCCGGACCTGGCTCACGAGGCAGCGCCGACGACGTCACCCGCGCGCGCGCCCTCGACAAGCTCCAGCGCCTCATGCCGGCGCTGAGCGATCTGCGGCCGACCGGCGGCTGGACGGGACTGCGCACCTTCGCGCCGGATCGTTGTCCGATGCTGGGTGCCGATCCGGAGTTGAGGGGGTTGTGGTGGACCGCCGCGCTCGGCGGCTTCGGAGTGACGTGTAATTACGCCGCCGGAGAAGCCGTCGCCAGCTGGATGCGCGGCGATGAGGTGCCCTGGCTGCACCGTGACAGCGTCGACCCAGGACGGCATCTGCTGCGGCGGTTTCCGATTCGCCCGCTCGGAGAGCTCCACGGCCCGCGCCTCATCGACGCGACCCGTGTGCCGCAGCGGCGCCCCGCCCCGTCGAAGACCGACACGTAGACGTCGTCGCCACTTTTTTTGACCTGAACATCCGTTCAGCCTAACCTGGGATCATGAGCGCAATTCAAGGCAGCCTATTTGGTCATGACCCCATCGCTTTCGACCCGGATTTCCGGTCGATTCGCCGCATCCCGCTGAGCGCGGAGGCGTGGCTCGACCACGCCCCGGGATTCCTCACAGGTCACGAACGCCTCTTCACCCACCTCGGCCACAACACGGCTTGGCAGCAGGAGCAGCGCGCGATGTTCGACCGCGTGGTAGCGGTCCCTCGCTTGGTGGCCAGCGCGTCGGACAGCGGCGGGCATCCGATCCTTGAGCGTCTGCGCGACGCGCTCTCGGTGTTCTATGACGTCGCGCTGACCCACACCAGCTTCGCGCTCTACCGAGATGGCGCGGACAGCGTGGCTTGGCACGGCGACACGGTGGCGCGCACGCTGCCGCAGACGCTGGTGATCAGCTTGTCTCTGGGTGCGCCACGACCTTTTCGACTGCGACCGGTGGCACGCGGGCCCGGAATCGACGGCGGCCAACCCGTGACGCTCAATCTGGGCTGGGGCGATCTGGTCGTGATGGGCGGCAGCTGCCAGCGCACGTGGGAGCACAGCGTGCCCAAGCGCAGCCACGCCGATCCCCGCTTGGTCGTGATGTTTCGACCGACCTGGCGAGCGGCGGAACCGCCCGTGTTGCGTGAGGTCGCCTGAGGTCCGGCGCGGCGACGTCGGCGTGAGCCCGCTTCAAGTGCGGGATCACGGGGCGAGAGCGCGGTTTTAAGCGGCGACACGGCTTGTGGCAACAGGCTGCTGGCGCTACATTGCCGCCGCTAGCAGCCCAGCAGCCACGGTCGGCCCACAGCAACACGGAGCGTGATCATGAAGATCCGAGACCTGATGTCCTACAACGCCACTCGTATCCTGAGCGGAGCCACGATGCGCCAAGCGGCGGACCTCGTGAGCACGACGGGCGTGAGTGACCTGATGGTCGTGGACGAAGACAACAGCTTCGTCGGCGTGTTGTCTGAAGGCGATCTGATCCGCGCCGTGATGCCCAACTTCCACGAGTTGATGCGGGACGGGATGAGCCTGCGTGATGCGTTCGACGAGTTCGTCGAAAACGGCAAAGAGATGGCTGTGCGCCCGATCGACGAGCTGGTGATCAGCGGCGACAAGCTCGTGAAGTTCCGTCCCGACGACGACGTGCTCAAGGCGGCGGGGACCATGGTCGCCAAGCAAATCCGTCGCCTGCCGGTGACGGATCTCGGCGGCAAGCTCGTCGGCACGATCTCCCGCGCGGACGTCTGCAAGGGCATCTTGAGCTAGCCAGCGTCGACCCTCAAACGAACGCGCGCCGCCCGAGTTTCTCAGGCGGCGCGCGTTGTTTTTGGGCCTTGCGTCGTTTGGACGCGCGCCGGCGCGCCCAGCTACGAGGCCAAAGAGAAGGCGATCGCCCCGTTCATGACAGAACCGATGATCCGACTGCCTTCCGGGAACTGACCTGCCAGCAGCGCCGAGGCCAGCGGGTTCTCGACGAGCTGTTGCAGCGCCCGCTTGAGCGGCCGCGCGCCAAACTGCGGATCGTAGCCCTCATTGGCGAGCAGCACCTTGGCCTCGTCTTCCAGCGTCAAGACCAACTTCCGGGCGATCAGACGCTGCGCCAAGCGGCCAAGCTGGATGTCGGTGATCTGCAACACATCCTCCAGGCGCAGGCTGTGGAAGATGACCACCTCGTCGATCCGGTTGAGAAACTCGGGCCGAAAATGACTCCGCAGCGCGTTCTGTACGGCCGCTTCCACCTTGGCAGCGACCCGCTGACCGTCCGCTTCGCTCGCCGCATCCAAGATCGCGTGGGAGCCGAGATTGCTGGTCATGAGCACGATGGTGTTGCGAAAATCGACGCTGCGACCCAAAGAGTCGGTGAGTCGGCCGTCATCGAGCAGCTGTAGCAGGATGTTGAGCACGTCGGGGTGGGCTTTCTCGATCTCGTCGAACAGCACGACGGAGTAGGGCCTGCGTCGCACCGCCTCCGTCAGCTGGCCACCCTCTTCGTGGCCGACGTAGCCAGGCGGCGCGCCAATGAGGCGAGAAACCGCGTGTTTCTCCATGTATTCACTCATGTCGATGCGAACCATGGCGTGTTCATCGTCGAACATGAAGTCCGCGAGCGCCTTCACCAACTCCGTCTTGCCGACGCCCGTCGGGCCAAGGAAGATGAACGAGCCGATGGGACGATTCGGGTCCTGCAGACCTGACCGAGAGCGCCGGATCGCGTTGGCGACGGAGCTCACGGCTTCCTTCTGATGAATGACCCGGGCGTTGAGCCGATCTTCGATGTGCAACAGCTTCTGCATGTCGCCCTCGAGCATCTTGCTCACGGGCACGCCGGTCCATGCCGCGACCACGGCGGCGATCTCCTGCTCGCTGACCTCCTCGGGCAACATGCACTGGCTCTTTTGCAGCTCAGACAGCTCGGCCTGCAGGGTCGCGATCTCCTGCTGAAAACCCGGAATTGCGCCATATTTGAGACGCGCCGCCTCTTCGTGGTCATGCCGACGCTCCGCGGCCTCCAGCTGCGTGTTCGACGACTCGATCTCTTGCTTGAGGGTGCGCAGCTGGTCGATGAGCTGCTTCTCCTGCTGCCAGTGCGCCTTCGCGGAGGAGGCCTGCTCTCGCAGCTCCGCCATCTCGGACTCCACCCCGTCGAGTCGGTCGAGGCTCGCCGAATCGGTCTCGCGCGCAAGGGCGGCTTTTTCGATCTCAAGCTGCTGAATGCGGCGCTCGAGCTGATCGATCTCCGTCGGCAGACTGTCGATCTCGATGCGCAGGCTGCTCGCCGCCTCGTCGATCAGGTCGATCGCCTTGTCGGGCAGGAAGCGGTCAGAGATGTAACGATCGCTCAGCGTCGCCGCCGCCACCAGCGCTGTGTCCTGGATGCGCACGCCGTGGTGGACCTCGTACTTGTCCTTCAGCCCGCGCAGGATGCTGATCGTGTCCGACACCGAAGGTTCATCGATGTAGACCGGCTGAAATCGCCGCTCCAGCGCCGGGTCTTTCTCGATGTGCTGGCGATACTCGTCGAGGGTCGTGGCGCCGATACAGCGCAGATCGCCGCGCGCCAGCGCTGGCTTGAGCATGTTGGACGCGTCCATCGCGCCATCGCCCTTGCCTGCGCCCACGATCGTGTGCAGCTCGTCGATGAAGAGGATGATCTCGCCGTTGCTGTTGCTCAGCTCCTTCAGCACGGCCTTCAGGCGCTCCTCAAACTCGCCGCGATACTTGGCGCCGGCGACCATGGCCGCGAGGTCGAGCGACAGCAAACGCTTGTTTTTCAGGGTGGAAGGCACATCTCCGTCGACGATCCGCTGCGCGAGCCCCTCAGCCATGGCGGTCTTACCCACGCCGGGCTCGCCGATCAGCACGGGGTTGTTCTTGCGGCGTCGGCTGAGCACCTGCATGACCCGCCGCACTTCGTCGCCACGCCCAATCACCGGATCGAGCTTGCCTTGTCGCGCCACCGCCGTGAGATCTCGGGCATATTTCTCAAGCGACTGGTAGGTACTCTCGGGATCTTGGCTCGTCACTCGCTCGCTGCCCCGCAGATTCTTCAGGCTCGCGAGGACGAGCTCGCGCGTCAGGCCCGCTTCGATCAGGGCCTGCCCTGCGGCTCCCTTGCGATCGTGCAGCAGGCCGAGCAGCAGGTGCTCGGTAGAGGTGTAATCGTCGTTGAATTGGCCGCGCTCTTTGTCCGCCTGACTCAGGAACGCCGTGATCCGACTGCTGGCGAGCAGCTCGCCCGCGCCGCGGACCGCGGCCATTCGACCTAGCGCGGCCTCCATCTGCTGCTGCACAGTCGCTGGCGAGACCTCAAGCTTATTGAGCAGCGGCCGCACGATGCCTTCGACCTCGTCGCTCACAAGCGCGAACAATACGTGCTCTGGCTCCAGGTACTGGTGATGCCGCGCGCGCGCTGCCTCTGCTGCGACCGCGATGGCCTTCTGGGCGTTGGTCGTAAAACGGTCCATTTGCATGACACGATCCTCCCGAGCCAGCGCAAAGACTGAACGACGAACGGCGACCCACCAGCAACAAAGCCAACGGGCCCACCGTCACATCCAGAAACTACGGCGGTTGGCTCCCGGGCAGATAAGGACGGCGATTAGCAGTGTCAAGAATGCTGCCGGGCCGACGATCCACGTGGGTCACTATTCTCGCGGGGTCCACAATCCCGTGGAGTCAGCACACACGGCGAACCGACGATCTTGCGCGACAAAATGCCGACAAAATGCCCACAAAATGCCGAGCGGCGCGCCCTGTCGCCTAGTTTGCCTAGCCGCAGGGCGCGCCGCATCGCTGTCTCACATGGGGGTGTTGCTCACCAGCCGCCGTTGTCGTCGAACTCGCCGCGACCACCACCGCCGCCGCTGCGGCCACCGCCGCCACCGCCGCGCTCGCGCCGGCCTCGACCG
>CALENB010000265.1 GCA_937910235.1 uncultured Myxococcales bacterium
TGACAGCGTGCGCGAGTTGAGCATCAACGTCGCGGCGTCTGTGAGCGCGCTGCCCAAAGGCCAAGTCTTCGTGGGCGAGCTGCCCAGCGAAGTCGAGGTGCGCGTGCGCGGTCGTTGGAGCGGCATTCGCGAGCTGTTGGTCGACCACAGCCGACGTTTGAGCATCGATCTGTCGGCCTACCGGGGCGGTGAGCGCTACGCCTTCGATCTTCGGGACGTGCAGATGCAGCTCGCTACCCGGGACGTCGAGGTGTTGGCCGTTCGGCCGGCGGCGTTGGATGTGCGCCTCGAGCGCCTCGCGCGTCGACTCGTGCCGGTGCAGGTCTCTACGACCGGCGACCCCGCGCAGGGATTCGGGATCGGACCCCAGAGCGTGAAAGTGAACCCGGCGCAGGTGGAGGTCTCTGGGCCGGCCAACACGGTGCGTGGTATTCGGCGGGTGCGTGTCGCGCCGATCGACCTCAGCGGCGCCGACCGCGACCTACGCATCCGGGCCCGCCTGCTCGGGGTCGGCGGTCGCCACGTGAAGCTCTCGATTGAAGAGGTGGACGTTCAGATTCGCTTGGAGGAGCACGAGGTCAGCCGCAAGCTCGCGCACCGGCCGATCGTGCTGCGCGGCTGCCCGGACGGCATCCGCTGCATGCTGACGCCGACGGAGACGACGGTGACGGTGCGAGGCAAAGCCCGGACGGTGCTCGCGTTTGTCGACCACCCGCCCGACAACTTGGTGTTTGCCGACGTCGGGCCCGCGATATCACGCAAACAGCGCGAAGTGCGACTCCAGCTTCCGGCGCTCAAGGGGCTCGCTCTGACCGTCTCGCCCGCGGTTGCAAAGTTCAAGTTGCTAGGTGAGATTCCGGCCGACTAGGCACCGATCGTAAGGATAACGACCCTAAGGATACGAATGGCGACGATCGTTCAGAAGTTTGGTGGCACGTCGGTGGGAACGCCGGAGCGGATTCAACGCGTAGCGGCGCGCGCGGTTCGGGCCCACCGCGCCGGCAACCGCGTCGTCGTCGTCGTCTCAGCGATGTCGGGTGAGACCAACCGGCTGCTGAGTCTGGCCGGTCAGATCAGCCAAGCGCCGCACCACCGCGAGATCGACGTGCTCGTTAGCAGCGGTGAGCAGGTCTCGATCGGTCTGGTCGCGCTGGCCTGTTGTGAGTTGGGCGTCGAAGCGCGCAGTTTCCTCGGCAGTCAGGTGCGTATCACCACGGACGACGCGCACGGCATGGCGCGGATCCGTGATATCGACGCAGATTCAGTGGTGGCAGCGCTCGATCGCGGCGAAATCGTGGTGGTCGCGGGCTTTCAGGGCGTCAACGAAGACGGTCAGATCACGACGCTCGGTCGCGGGGGCAGCGATCTGTCGGCGGTGGCGATGGCGGCCGCGCTGAAAGCCGATGTCTGCGAGATCTACACAGACGTCGACGGGATCTACACGACCGACCCTCGGGTCGTCGCGGACGCCCGTAAGATCGACCGCATCACGTTTCACGAGATGCTAGAGCTGGCCAGCCTCGGCGCGAAGGTGCTGCAGACGCGCTCAGTCGAATTTGCGATGAAATATGAGGTCCCGCTGCACGTGCGCTCTTCGTTTGACGAGAGCGAGGGCAGCTGGGTGGTTCCAGAGGAGGAAGGTATGGAAGGGGCTGTCGTTACAGGGGTTGCCTTTGATCGCAACACCGCCAAATTGACCGTTCTTGGCGTTCCCGACGTCCCCGGCACCGTCGCTGACCTGCTGTTTCCGCTCGGAGAGGCGGGCATCAACGTCGATGTGATCATTCAGAACACCGCGATCGATGGCCGCACAGACGTGACATTCACGGTCTCGCAGACCGAGATGGAGCGCGCGGTGGCGTTGGCGCAGGTCGTCGCCAACCGTCTTGGCGCGAGCGGTATCGTCG
This sequence comes from uncultured Myxococcales bacterium, assembly GCA_937910235.1. Taxonomy (GTDB): domain Bacteria; phylum Myxococcota_A; class UBA9042; order UBA9042; family UBA9042; genus UBA9042. The sequence continues at coordinate 1,908 of CALENB010000265.1, forward strand.
CGGACGCCCATGTCGCCAAGGTCTCCGTTGTGGGCGCGGGCATGCGGTCGGAGGCGGGTGTCGCTGTGGCGATGTTTCGGCATCTGGGTCAGGCCAACGTCAACATCCAGCTGATCTCGACGAGCGAGATCAAGATCTCGTGCATCATCGACGAGAAGTTCACCGAGCTCGCCGTGCGGGTGTTGCACGAGGCGTTCCGGCTGCACGAGGCGCCGGCGGCCTAGCGGCGAGCCGGCCGGCGCTGACACGACGCGCCGGCGACGGACACAACAGCGACGCGAGGTGATGCGCCGTCACCGGACCAACCCCCGGCGCACGAACAAGCTCCCCTGCGGAGCGGCACGGCCAACGCCCACACCACTGCGCCAGCCGCCGCGCGCTGCGCGCTGAGACACCCGCGGCTTGCCGCCAATCGGCCGGTGCGGCCCGCCGCGGCGTCAGGCAGCCGTCGCGCAGCAGCTGCCTGCCGTGCTGCACGAGCGCTGACCGATCCACCGGCTCAGGCGTGACGCCGCCGAGGGCGACGCGGAGAATCCAGGCCGCGCCCACCAGCAACCACCGCGCGCTCACCGCATCACGCATCGCCGAACCACCCGCCAGCGCGCAGGCTGCGCCAGCCGCCACGGGCCACGACCACGTGATCCACGAGCGGGACGCCACAGATCGTCGCGGCGCGGTCGACGCCGACGGTGAAACGCACGTCTGCGTCGCTCGGCTCCGGATCGCCCGAGGGGTGATTGTGGACCAACGCCAACCGCGCCGCCCCCAAGGCCAAGGCCGGCCGCAGCACGTCGGCCGGGGTCGCGTGGACCCCAGCCACGCCACCGCCGATGCGATGCTCACCGAGCAGGCGTTGCCCAGGATCGAGCGCCAAGACCAGCAGCACCTCGGTCTCCAGCGCGATGAGCGGACCACAATGCTCCGCGAGCCGCGCCGGTCGATCCAACCGCTGGTCCGATGGTGGCGTGGTGATCCAACCCATTCCGAGGTCGAGCGCCGCCAACAACGTCCTGCGCTCCTGCTCGCTGATCCCGCCAAGCGGCCGCCTCAGGCGTCGCACCAGACCCGCCACACCGCCGCTCCGTTCAAGCAAGCGCGCGGCGCGCGGGCGCTGCTGGTCACCACCAAGCAGGGTGGCGAGGGCGCCAACCATCCCCTCGCCAAGCTGCGTGTCGACCTTGACCCATTGCCCCGTCGGATTTGCCTGCATGCCCACCTCCTGTTGCTGGAGGATGGAAGCAAGAGTCGCGCCAACGCCAAACAACGCTGCACGAGCCGAGCCAAGATGCTAGGTTCACTGCGGTTGTGTTGTTCAAACTTGTGACCGACCGGCGCGATTTGGCCGGAAATGCGGGTCTCGAGACGGTCCCACGCGCGCCGGTAGGACTTGTTGACCGCACGCCGGGAACCCGCACAATGAGCCGTGGTGAGGGCATCAGGGCCACATATGGCCCATGCAAGCGAGGAGAATCATGCACGCCAAGTCGATGAGACGCACACAACTTGGGTCGCCGAACCAGACCGTCACGCCGGACGGCGCGCGTGTGCTGCTGGTTCTGACCCTCGTCGGCGCGCTGGCGATCGGCTGCAGCTCTGGCGATCCGACATCCGGTAACGCCCCCACGTCACCCACGATCACGGTGGACGTGACGACGCCCACGGCGCTCGGCAACACGAGCGGAAACGTGCATTTCGGCGGCACACTGACCTCGAGCGACCCAACCGTCACGAACCTCACGGTCGAACTCAAAGTGAAGGGCGTCTCCGTCGGCAAAGCCCAGGGCGGCACGTTTTCGGTCGACGTCGACAGCACCATCAAAGACACCAAAGGCAAGCCGGTCTTCAAGGACGGCAAGGTCTGCATCTCATTTGAAGCGGCGGGCACGCTGGGAGCCTCAGGGACCAAAACCCACTGCGTGACCTCCGACAACACCGATCCAGTCGTGACGTTTACAGCGCCGGAGGCGGACTCGGTGCACGTCGGATCGGTCGCGTTATCGGCCGTCGTAGCCGACAAGTACGTCAAGGACATCAACGTGTCGGTGGACGGCCAGCGCGTCATCGGCTTCTGCAATGAGAAGCTCCTCGGCCCAGACGACAAACCGCTGTGCACGATGGCCAAGTGCAAGGCGCAGTACAGCGATTGCTTGAGCGGCCAGGGCGCGTTCTTCGTCGAGATCAATCGGGCGACAGCGCCAACCAAGGTCGTGAAGATCGCCATCGAAGCGACGGACATGACGGGCCACACGACCAAGATCGAGCGCAGCGTGACGGTGCTGCGCCCACCGACGTGGGACGTCGCACACACGTTTGACGACCATCCCAAGCCCCGCATCGGCGAAATCAACGATCTGCTCATCTACGACTTTGACCAGGACACGGTGCTGGACACGCTGATCGCGACGACGACGGGCGTGTGGTTGATGGCGGGCACCAAGAATCTCACGACCGGCAAGGGGGTGGGCACACTGCAGCCACCGCTGCAGGTGAGCGGGGCGCCGTTGACGCGATTGGTGTTGGTCGACATTGACGGCGATGGCCTCAAAGACGTGTACGGCACGGGCGCGCTGTCGCTCGATACGCCCGACAAGAGCGGCGTCGCGGCGTTTCTGACGAAGAAGGGCGGCATCCGGCAAGTTCAGCAGATCCCGCTTGAGGGCAGCGTCAGAGCGATCGCGACGGGGGATATGGACCGGAACGGGGTGATGGACGTCGTGGCTGGTGCACAAGAGGACCAGTTCGCGATCCAGATCGTACCCGCGCTGCTGCCCGCGCAGCTGCTGTGCCCGAGCGCGAAAGACGACAAGCGGCTCTGCAAAGGCGTGACATCCGTCGAGGATCTCGGCCAAGCGACGATCTTCGGGCTGCCCACGGCGTACGCGTTGAGCGGCGGAATCAGCGCGCTGGTCGTGGCCGATTTCGTGATCACCGGTAAAGAGGTCTACCCCGACATCGCGATTGGACGCGATCAGAGCGCGACCCTGACGGTCTGCCCGAACAACAAGGGCAAGCTGATGGCCTGCCAGGATGTGCAGAAGAACGAGTTCACCGCCGACATGACCGACCACTCGCTCATGGTGCCTGTCGACTGGAACAACGATGGCAAGATGGACCTGATCGTCGCCTCGAAGGGGGCGGGACGGGTGCGCTGGATCGCGAGCTTGGGCAACGGCAAGTTCGAGGCGGACCCCGGCACCACGCGCCAGCACCTGCTGAGCGACGTGACCTCGCTGAGCGTTGGCCCGGTCGGTCCGGCCGGCAAGGACTATGTCATGATCGCGTATGGCGGTCGCACCGTGACGCTGGTGCCGGTTCAACTCGACGACCGCTCCCATATCGACAAGTGTTTTCGCTCGTGGATTCTGGGTGGTTCCATCACCACGGTGCGCCACGGCGATTTGGACGGCGACGGCGACGTGGAGCTCATCGGTATCGACCGGGCCCCGCATGGGATCGCGGTGGCGCTCGGTACCGGTGATGGCAACTACCACGCGGCGACGGTGCATCGCGTCTGCGGCTTGAAAAAAGGCGGCTTTCTGTTCGGAGACTTGCCGGTCGCCCACTTCAAGCTGGGCGACGTGAGCGCGGATGGAAAGCCGGATCTGATGTTGATCTCCAACGCCGTGACGTCGCGGCGCTCGCGCTTGGCCAATCAGTGCCAATCCAAGACCGACAAGAGCCAATACACGCCGCAGCCAGCGCACGTGGTGCATCTCTACGTCAACGAGGGCAAGAGCCTGGGGGAGGCCGCCCGCGCGGGGGAGTGGGGTCCGTACACGACCGTTGGCCTGCAAAGCGCGCACGCTGTGAAGGAGAAGGGCGAGGGCACCTGTGGCACCGCGATGGCGGATCTCTCGGGCTTTGAGCTCGGCGAGTTCAACGGCAAGCCGCCGATGGACATGGTGCTGTCACGAGAGCAGGACTACACGGTCGGGACGCCGCCAGACGCGGAGGGCGACTGCCCCTTCAAGGAGCAAAACGAGGTCGCCAACCTGTTTGGCTTGGAGAAGGGCGGCACCGACGAGTCGCCCGGCCCGTTCTGCAAGAACTTCAAGGACGAAGACGACAAGAAAAAAGACCCCCTCTCGAGCGCCAGGGGCGGCGCACCGCTGGCCCGCGCTTCCGTGGTGACGTTTGTGAACGGCGACCCGAGCAGCCCCTTTGGTCTGTCCGCCAGCAACCGCCCGGACGACCCGGTAGAGCTGCGACCCCAGTTCATGTTCGCGGGTGGCCGCAAGCCGATCGCGCTGGTGGTGGGCCACTTCGACGCCGACAATATCGACGATATCGCGACGCTGATGAAGCAAGAGAACGACAACAAACAGCTCGACCACCTCGCGCCGCGGGTGCGGATCTTCAGGGGTACGCCGGCGACGGAGGGCGGCATCGTCAAGCCGGTGCTCTACTTCCAGCAGGGCACCGATCAGGGCGTGAAATATCAAAACGAGAACGAAAACACCCTGAAGCTGCCCATCGCAGTGGAGAAGCAGGACTTCTGGACGTTAGTGAATCCTCAAAACACCAACGGAAAGAAGATCAGCGTCAGCTACCTCATCACGGACGCAAATCCGATGCGGATGCGGAGCGCGCGCTTCTGCAAGTCCGGACAGTTCGACAGCCTGTTCACCCTGAACAACGTCGACCCCATCAGCAACAACTTCAGCTTCCTTCGGGCCCAGGGCAACTTGGTCGTCGACAAGGCCACGACGCTGTCAGCCGGCTCAGCGTTGAGCGGGTTCGGAGTCATCGACGCAGACGGCGATAAGTGTACCGACGTGCTCTTCGCCAAGGACGGTCAGCTCGCCTTTGCCAAGGGCACGACCACGACGTTTGAGAGCAACCAGTACTTCTTCCCCATCGATTTCAAGAATCTAACCGCGGTCGAGGTCTTCGACGTCAACAACGACGGCACGCTGGACATGGTGTTGGTCGATGGCAACAAGAGCGCGGTGAACTTCTACCTCAACGATGGCAAGGGCCACTTCGTCGAAGCCAAGGCGTCGCTGCCAGTGCTGCCCGACGCGAGCAACTTGCAGCTGGGCGACGTGGACGGCGATGGCTGCAGCGATCTCGCGATCAAGGGCACTTACGGCGTCGCGATCGTGATGAGCCTGGCGTGTAAGTAGGCGCTGAACGCTTGATTTTACGCGGCGGAAGGCCGATCGCCGTGACGACGCGGTGGCAGCAGACAACCAAGGCCCGGCTACGGCTTCTGGTCGATTTTGGTTTGCGCGCGAAAGGCGTCGATGATGTCAGCGTCGATGTCGACGTACAGCGTGTGTTCATCGGAGACGTAGACCAACCCAGGCGCGGATCCCTTGGCTTTGCGGACGTGTCGCGCGTGGGTCCACGTCACCTCGACACGGTCGCCACGCTTGAGACCACTACCCCAGGCCACCAGCGCGGCGCAGGCGAGCAGCTCCGCGGTTGACGGCAAGTGAGGGCCTGGGTGCCGCAGCAGCAGGTGCGCGCCGGTGCGGCCTCGGACGTGCATCCAGATGTCGCGACCGCGGGCGAGGCGCGTCACGAGCTTGTCGTTCGCCACCGCGCTCTTGCCGAGCAGCACCTCAGCGCCGGCCGGCGACCGGTAGCGCACGATCCCCGTCGGCAGCGCCGTGGGCGGCCGCGTCGGTTTGTCCTGCGGTGCTGTCTGGGCGGCGCGGATGCCGAGCTCGACGGCCCGCTGCGCCAAGTCAACCGCGTCGGCCTCGGGTGAATCGCAATCGTCCAGCAGCGTCTGCAGGCCATCGTTGCGGGCGCGCGCCGCGACCACACGCGCCTCGATCTCCGCGAATCGCCGCGAGAACCCGCGCGCCCGCCGAAAGATCCGCGCCAAATTGGTAGCGGGGGACAGCTCCCGTTTGAGCGCGATCGTGACGGTCTCACCTGGTAGCCAGGGCACATCCAACGTGATCGTGTCTGCGCCGGACGGCACCTGCGCGAGGCAGATCTTCAGCACCTCGCCCTGGGTTCGCAGCGACTCGGCTTGGCTCGCGCGCGCTAGGTCACCTTCCAGAGCTTTCACCAGGCGCTGCTCCCGCCGCTGTGCGCCGCGTACAGCCCGCCGCAGCGCGCTGCCCTCCCCCTGCGCCTCGTGCTGCGCTGCGATGCCCTGAGCGCGGCCCCTCGCCGCCGTCTCGATGGCTGCTGCATCACTAGCCGCCATGGGCGCGACGGCGGCCGCAGCCTTGACCCGCGCGCCCAAGCTCGCGTCGGCACGCCCCGGCCACGCCGGCCGACACCGACCACGCGCGTCGACCCAAGCGAGCTGCGGTGGGCTCTTCTCGGGGCCACGCCACGGCACGAGCCAAGCCAGGGCGTCGTCACCCCGCGCCCAGCCCAGCGCGACGCCATCGGTCAGGGCGCGCACCTCGCGCAGCCGCTGACCGACGAGGGTCTTGCGCAAAAACATCGTAAAACTACCCTGCGGCGTACGATTGGGCCGCCGCAGGTCGGTCCGCCAAGCGCCGACCTGACCATCGCGGGCCCACACTTCAAGCAGCAACCGACGGGACTCGGGCGGCTGGTCCGGCCGATACAACGCCAGCTGCACCACACCGTCGAGCTCGGGTCCACGCACCTGCTGCACGATGGCGCCGCGCAAGGTGGCTAGGGCCGCGGCGAGCTGCGTCAGGCGATCAGGCGTCGGCGCGGTAGTGGCCACTGCGGCCTCCCCATTTCTCCAGCAGGCGGAGACCGTCGATCCGAGCGCTGCGGTCGACGGCTTTGATCATGTCGTACAGCGTGAGCGCGGCGACCGACGCGCTCGTCAGCGCCTCCATCTCGACCCCGGTCCGATCCACCGCTTCGACGCGCGCGACCAGCCGCACACGGTGCGTGGCGGCGTCCGGTTCGGCGTTCAACTCCACCTTGGAGATCCGCAGTGGATGGCAGAGCGGGATCAGATCGGCGGCGCGCTTGGCCGCTGCGATGCCGGAAATCCGGGCGATCTGCAGCGCGTCGCCCTTTGCGCCGCCGCCCGTCACAACCAGCGTGAAGGCGTGAGGCGACAGCTGCACCCACGCCTCTGCGATGGCGCCACGTGCCGTCTCGGGCTTGTCACCCACACCGACCATGCGCGCGCGACCGGCATCATCCAGATGGGTGAGCCGCTCAGTCATGGACGGACACCATCTGCTCGTAGAGCCGCACGTCGACCGTGTTGCCGATGATGAGCGGCGCGCGGGCGTGCAAGCCATCGGGCTGGATGTCGAGGATCCGACGTACGCCATCACTGGCGGCGCCGCCGGCTTGCTCGATGATCATGGCCAACGGCTGCGCTTCAAAGAGCAGCCGCAGCTTGCCGCCTGGTGTCACCGAGTCTGCCGGGTACAGAAAGATGCCGCCGTAGATCAGGTTGCGATGAAAATCCGCCACGAGTGAGCCGATGTAGCGGCCAGTGGTCGCCGAGTAGCGGGGCTCTGCGCGGCTAACCACGTGGTCGACGTAGGCCCGGGTCCCACCCATCCAGCGCAGCCGGTTGGCGTGGTTGACGCTGAGGCACTTGCACGTGTCTGGCAGTCGCATGTTCGGGTGGCTCAACACGAACTCACCGACGCCCGGATCGAGCGTGAAGCCGTCGACGCCCTGCCCTGTCGTGTACACAAACATGGTCGAAGAGCCGTAGACCGCGTAACCCGCAGCCACAAGCTCGTTCCCGGCGCCCAGAAAATCAGCTTCGGTCGGGTTGCAGTCGACGTTGGCGCGGCGGCGGACGCTGAAGATCGTACCGATCGAGACGTTGGCGTCGATATTGGACGACCCGTCGAGCGGATCAAAGGCGATGAGATAGCGCCCCGAGGTGGCGCCAGCGCTGGTCGGCACAAACGACACGTCTTCTTCGGACGCCGTCGCGCTGACCATGGGCAGATCGTCCAGCATCGCCTGCAACATGTCGTTGGCGATGATGTCGAGTTTGGTGACCTTCTCGCCCTGCACGTTCGTGTCCCCGGTCTTGCCGAGCACGTTGAGCAGGCCCGCCTTGGCGACCATCCGCGACACCACCTTCGTGGCTGTGGCGATGTGGCTCATGAGCAGGTTGAAGTCACCGGACGCTTCACGGTGATGGCGGGCGCGCTGCAAAATGTGGCGCGACAGGGTCAGCATCTCAGCCATGGTCGTCTCCCCGGCGCGCGCATGAGGGCGCGCGTGGGGCGTTGGTAACAGAGGCTAGAGGCCATTCCAAGCGTGGCACGCGCAACCGGGGTTCACCGGTCCCGCGAAGTCGGCCGCGAGGGGCGCGTGGCGCGCGGAGACGTGCCGCGGCTCGACGATCGGCTCGACGACGACCGGTTGGACGAAGACCGACTCGACGAGCGCGCCGCCGGACGGCTGGTCGCACGGCTCGGCGAGCTAGCGCGGGGCGCGCTGCCATACGGGTTGGCGCGACGGCTGTACCCGGGCGCGGCCCGACCTGGCGCCGCGCGACCGGGCGCGGCGCGACTGGGCGCCGTGCGACCGGGGGCCGGACGATACACAGGACGCGTGGCCGTCGGCGCTGGGCGAAACTGCGTCGGCGCGCGTGGCGCAGGGCGGTACGCCTGCGAGGGCGCCGGCCGGTACGCGGGGCGCGAGCCAGGCCGGGACGCAGGCTGATAGGCCCGCGAAGGCGCCGGGCGATACGCTGGATTGCCAGACGGTCGTGTCGTCGGCTGATAGCCCGGACGAACGGCCGGCTGGTACGTCGGCCGCGTGTTTGGCTGTCGGCCGGGCGCCGGACGGTAGGCGCCAGCTACCGGGCCGCGGCGACGGGGCGACGCGCCACGGACGCTGCCGACCTGGGTCGTGGTGACGGGTGACCGCGTCCAGGTCTGAACGGTGGCGCGGCGCGGGCCGGCGTTGTAGGTCACGACGCGACCGCCCTGGCCGCGGATCCGACCGGTGTGACCGATGCGCACGGACTGGCCATACACGCCAGACACCCGGGTGTGCGGGATGATCACGGTCTGCACCGAGCGGCGGTAGATGTGCTGCTGGCTCACGAACGTCCAGTACGCGAAGTGACTGAAGACGACCCCCGCCGGGCCAAGCGGCGCCCAGCCGACGCAGCCGCCGCCGCTGCGCCACGTCACCCAAGCGGGTCCCCAGACGTTGCCCGGAATCCAGATCCAACGATGGACGTTGTCCCACGCCCAGCGTCCGTAGTGGTACGGCCCGGAGCCCCACGCCTCGTCGCTGGCCCAGGTCCAACCGTAGTCCGTGTAGTCCCATTGGCCGTAGAAGTACGGTCGCCAGCCGGCCGTTCGGTTAGCGTGCGGAACCCAGACGTTGCCAAAACGCGCGCTGTTGGTCCAAACGCCATAGCTGCTGAGGTAGCCAAAATCGACCTGTGTGGCCGACACGGGCGCTCGCGCGTTGTACCCCGAAGCGTAGGCGTCATCCTGCACATAGACAGGACCGCAACCGCTCGCGAAGGCACCGGCGAAGACCATGACGGCCAGCGCGGAGCTCAAGATCCATGGGCGCGCGCGCGTGGTGGGAGTACGTGGCGTGAAGTGTGGCATGACGAGATCCTCTCGGCCCTGGGAATTGGCAGGCCTACGGTGCGTGAACGCGCTCTGCGCCATTCTATTCGTTCCTGGCCAGATCTTCGACCCGGGTTGGCGCGGAACGCGGCGGACGGTAGGCTCGCCGCCTCACGTGCTGACTGTAACCCGCTGGAGAACGCTTCATGGCGTATATCATCACCCGCCTCTGCACAGACTGCGTCGACATGGGCTGCGTTGAGGTTTGCCCTGTCGAGTGCATCTACGAGCTGGCTGACGAACCGACGCCCGAGCGTCCAAACATGCTCTACATTCACCCTACCGAGTGCATCAACTGCGGCGCCTGTGAGCCGGAGTGCCCGTGGCAGGCGATCTATGAGGAGGAGGAGATGCCGGCAGCCCGTGCGGCCGACGTCGCGTTGAACGCGCTGTGTGAAGAGCGCCCATCGCTGTTTGTCATCGCCAAGATGGGTCGCGACGATCAGGGCCGGCTGGTGCACAAGCCGGCGCCCGCGGGGGACGCAGTCGCCAAAAACAAGGCGAAATGGGGCGTTGGGGATTAGCGCCGCCGAACGAAGGAGCGGGCACACCGCGTGGCTGGCGACCGGGCTGGCGCTGATCGTGGCGATGAGCGCTTGCGGTGGTGCGCAACCCGCGCAGCGTCCGATGGCGCCACGCGATCGTGTTCGTGAGGCGATGCAGGCGGGCAACCTCGGCAACGCGGAGTCCGAAGCGCGCGTGCTGGCCCGTGGCGGTTCGCTCGACGATCAGCTGCTGCTCGCGGAGGTGTTGCTGCTGCGCGGGCGCCACGCCGAGGCCGCTGACCGCCTCGCACCTCTCGCGCAGCAGCACCCGATGCACGCGGAGGTGGCGGGCCTCTATGCCCGCGCGCTGGACGCGCTGGGTCGCCGCGCGAAGGCCGTCACGGCCTACGCACGGCGGCTGCGACTCGCCCCGGGGGACGCCAAGGCCGCGCTACGGATGGGCAGCTTGTTGCTCGCGCAGGACGACGCACTGCACGCCTCGCAAGTTGCGGCGGCCGGCATCAAACTGCACCCCAGAGACGCGGAGCTGCGGCTTCTCAGCGCGCGCGCGCTGCTACGCCGGGGCCGCCTCCCGCTCGCCCTGAAGGCCGCTAACGCCGGGCTGCAGATCGACCCAGAACAGGTCAGCGGCTGGTTGGTGTTGGCGCGAATTCAGGTCGGGCTGGGGGAGCACGCCCAGGCCGAGTCGAGCCTGAAGCGTGGCCTCACCTACGACGCACAGCGCGTCGACGCGCTGCGGCTACTGGCCTCGCTCCGTGCGGCCCGCGGCGCCCACGATCTAGCCGTGATCACGCTGCGCCGTGCCCTCGCTGTGCAGCCGGATAGCCCGTCCCTGCTCAACGCCATCGCGACACAGCGACACCGACTCGGGCAGACGAAACAGGCCATCGCCGCGCTCAGAAAGGCCGTCAAGATCGCGCCCAAACAGCTGGTGCTGCACCGCAACCTAGCCGAGCTGCTACTTGAGGTCGGTGAGATCGCCGAGGCTGTCCGCATCGCCCGTAGCGCCGCGGCGCTCGCGCGGCGGGCCGATCCGATGGATCCGCGGCTCCGCGCGGCGATCGAAGAGACCCTGTCGCGTGTTGTCTGCGCCGAGGTGATGCTGACCCACATCTGTAGCGGCGGACGTGACGCAGCCGAGCTCGCCAACGCCCTGCGGACCGCCTTCACGCAGGACGGTGTGACGCTCGATCAGACGCACATGGAGACGACGGCAGCTGAGGTCGCCAGTCACGTGAAACGCGCAGCCGCACGCTGCAAACGGCCAGGAGCCACGCCATGACCCAGAGAGCTGCAGCCGCGCGCTGCCATGAGATCATTGACGCGGTCGAGCGTGTTTTCCGGGGTAAACGCGAGGTCGTCGAGCTCGTGATGACGGCGATCCTGGCCCGCGGCCACGTCTTGCTCGAGGACGTTCCGGGCGTCGGCAAGACCACGCTGGCCCGCACGTTTGCGCACGTGCTCGGCCTCAGTCATCAGCGAATTCAGTTCGCGAGCGACCTCATGCCAGCCGACATCACCGGGGTTGGGATCTTCGACCAGACCAGCGGTAACTTCGAATTCAAGCCGGGGCCCGTGTTCTGCAACGTGCTGCTGGCGGACGAGATCAACCGCACGACGCCTCGAACCCAGAGCGCGTTGCTAGAGGCGATGGCCGAAAACCACGTCACCGTCGACGGCACCACCCACAAGCTACCGCAGCCGTTCGTGGTCCTGGCGACGCAGAATCCGCGCGAATTTCACGGCACGTATCCCCTACCAGAATCGCAGCTCGACCGGTTCTTGGTGCGTTTGAGCGTCGGTTATCCGAGCCCGGACGTGGAGCGCGCGCTGGTGCGGCACCATGGTGCGCCGCTCGATCTGTCGGACCTGCCGGTGTTCCTCGATGAAGCCGGGCTGTTGGGGCTCGTAGCTTCCGCCACGGACGTGCAGGTCAGTGACGATGTGCTCGGGTATCTGCATGGTTTGGTGCGCGCGACGCGAGAGAGTCGGCACATCGAGCTGGGCCTGTCGACCCGCGCGGCGATCGGGTGGTATCGATGTGTGCAGGCCTATGCGCTCGTGCGGGGTCGCGCGTTCGCCACGCCGGACGACGTTCGACACACCTTCCTGCCCATCGCGGCGCACCGCGCGATCCCGGCTGGTCACGCTGGCGGCAGCATTGATCGGCTGCAGGTCGAAGCGATTCTGCAGAGCCTGATCGAATCGGTCGCGCCACCGATGTAACCCCAGGTCGTCGGCCAAGCAGGGCTATGTGGGCCGGCCCGGGTCTGAACGTCTGACCGGGCGCCGTCCTCAGTTCGGCTCAGCCATCGTGCGCACCCGGCGGCGAATGGCCTCCGCCTGCTGCGCAGCGCCCGCGGCTGCGTACACGTCGGCCGTCTCGCTCAGCAGCGAGCCGACATCTCGGTCCGACGTCAGCACATCCGCCTCCAACAGGTCGGCGAGCGTCATAAGACACTCAGCGCGCTCCAGCGTCGCGGCGGTAGGAGGCACCAGCTCGAACGAGTCCGCCAGCGCAGTGTGCGCATAACTGTAGTCCCCCGCGGCGGCCGAGGCGCGCGCGGCTAGCAACAACGCGCGCACGTGGAGCGGCGTGGCGGTAGCGAGCACCGCTTGCCGCGCGGATTCCTCGGCGAACGCCAGCGCGCGCGTGTAAATGCCCTGGGCCATTTGAATCTCGCCGCGCTGTCGGAGCGCGTCGGCTAGGCCGGTGAGGTCCGTGAGCGCCGCGAAGCTCCGGCACGCCTTGGCCAGCGCGGCGTCAGCCTCGTCGATGGCACCGCGCTGCATCAGCACCGTCGCGAGCAGCACCGAGACCTCGGCCGCCAGCCGCGGGCGATCGACGCGACCCAGGGCATTCAACGCTTCGCCGAGCTGCGCTTCCGCGTCGTCGAGCTCACCAATGTCCCGCAACGCAACGGCTAGGGTGCGCAGCGCCTCGCTTTCGCGAACGAGATCACGCGCCAAGCGGGCCTTCGTCAGGGCTGTGCGCGCAAACTGGACGGCGTGGACGCCGTCGTTGATCTCACGATAGGCGTCGGAGATGCGGATGGAGAGGTCAGCCTCGAGCTGGAAGCCCGGCGCAAAGGGGAGATCACGCAGCGCCGCGAGCCAATGATCCAACGCCCGATGCACGTCGCCGCCGGCCCGCAGCGCGTCTCCCATGGCGCGGCGAAGATCGGGCAGCCGGGCGACGGCCATATCGAGGCGTGAGCTAGCGATCGCGTCGATCTGCTGCTTCAGCGGCTCGATCGTGTCCTCGGCGTGGCCGAGCGCCGTCTCAGCGCCGGCCCATGCCGACAACAGCGGCGCGCCGAGCCGATACCAAGCCTCGACATCGACGGCGGGCAAACCGCGGAGCGCTTCAATCGCCTCATGGGCGCGCTCGCTGAGCGTCTCGGAGTCGCCAAGCGCGAGCAGACAGGGCACCGCCGCCTGCGCGGTCTGCGCGAGCCCCTCCGCTCCTGCGTCGACTTCACCGTGAGTTTGCAGATCCAGGCAAATCTGGCGGGCGAAATCAAAGGCCTGGATCGCCTCGGGCAAGGCTCCGAGCGAGAACATCGTCAACCCGGCGGTGCGTGCGTGACCGGCCGCGTCCTGCAGCACACCAGCCTGTGTCTCCAACAGCGCGAGGCGAGGCGCCCAGAGCCGTGGCCGCTCACGCGCACGATCGGTGAGCCAGGACAGCGCGGCGACGGTGTCCACGGCATGGTTCGCAGTGGAGACGAAGAGATCTCGGCGAAAATCACCGAACACGTATTCGTCTTGATTCGAGAAGCGGCTGGCTGGCACCGCCCGCAAGGCACCGGCAGCGACGAGATGGTTGAGATCATCGCGGACAGGGCGCCCCATCGCGGCCTCAAGCATGGCTGGCCAGACAGGCGTGCCGAGCTGCACGGCACATCGAAGCAGCGCCTCAGCGCTGGTGCCGAGGGCCACGTCCGTTGGCTCGGGCGGCGGCACCTTGAGGACGGAGCCTGTCGTGACCATGCCGTTCAACCCGGGCGGCACATCGTTCTCATCGCCGACCCAGCCGGCGACGACCAGCACGGGCGTGGCACCGAGCTGGCGTACCAGCCGGCGCAGGAAGCCGTGCTCTGACTCGGTCAGAAACTCGACGCGCTCCAGCACGAAGACCAAGGCGCCACGGCCCGCCAGCGCCCGCAAAACGTCGGAGAGCGCGGAGCCCCCTGCCATGCGCGCGACCTCGGGCACCGCCTTGGCGTGGCCGAGATGGGGCGAATCTGGAAAGTCGACGTCGAGAAACATCCCAGCGAGGTGCGCAACCTGACTCGCGCGGCCGGCGCGCTCAGGCATCAGCGCCTGCGCCCAACCGAGCAGCTTTCGCCGAGCCAGCGCCGGCGGGTCGTCGTCGAAGACCGAGGCGCTCGCACGAACCTGATCAAACAGGCAGCTGAGCGGCACGCGCCCCTCTGGCGGCGGCACACGAATCCGTACGACCGTGGGCGCCTCAACCCGCGATTTTGCGTGCCGCACGTAGGCATCCAGCGTCTCGTACAGGCACGCACGGCCCGGCGCGGCGAGCCCGACCAGCTCCAGGCGGACGCGGTCTTTGGCGCGCTCGAGGCGCTCGTCGAGCAGCGTCAGCGTCGGCGCGATCACCTGCGGCGAGGCTTGCGGCGGGCGCGGTTTGGAGAGGGTCGTTCGGCTGCTGCGTCGAGCGGCGCGGGAGACCGGCCGCTCCTGCGACGCGACCTCCTCCTCCAGCTCCTCCAGCATCTCGATGATGTCGCGGGCGCCTGCGGGTCGATCCTCGGGGCGCTTCGTCAGCATCCTCTGACAGAGCTCCTCCAGCATCGGCGGAAACGTCAGATCAGGTCGCCGCGTAGCGAGGGGAACCGGGGCCTGCAGCTGGTGCGCGCGCAGGAAATCCTGAGGCGTCTCGCCGTCGACGGGCAGGTACCCGGTCAACATCTCGTAGAAGATAACGCCGAGCGAATAAAGATCGCTCGGGGGTCCAACATCCTGCCCAGCGGCTTGCTCGGGGCTCATGTAAGCGGGCGTGCCCAACACCAAGCGCGCTTGAGTCAAACGCGGGTTGTTGCTGCTGCCGGCGGACGCGATGTGCCGCGCGAGGCCGAGATCTACGACCTTGACGTAGTCCTCCATCGAACCCACGCGCGTGAGCAGGATGTTGTCGGGCTTCAAATCGCGGTGAATGATCTCTGCTTCGTGGGCTTCGATCAGCGCCTCGCAGACGCGCTGGGTCACCCGAATGGCCCGCCGAAGCGGGAGCCAGCGCTCGCGATCGAGCAGATCGCCCAGCGAGCCACCGTCAATGTACTCCATGGCGATGTAGGTCTTGCCGGCTTCCGTCGCGCCGATGGAGTAGACCGTGCAGACAAACGGCGAGCGAATGCGCGCCAAGATCCGCGCCTCCTGCATGAAGCGCTCGTCCGCCTGCAGCTGCTTGGCCAGGTCGGCTCGCAGCACCTTCAGGGCGACGGAGCGGCCGAGTCGGATGTCCTCAGCCTCGTAGACCGCGCCCATGCCGCCGCGCCCGATCAGTCGGACGATGCGGTACATATTGTCGACGAGGGAGGCTACGCCAAGCTCGTCGTCAACCTGTGAGAAGGGATTGTGAGTCATACACCGCGCTCCATTTTGAACAGCGCCGGTAGCCTAAGGCAGGACGCAGCGAACCGGCAAGGCATCGGCAGACTCTGAGGCCAACTCTCACGACCGGGCCGTGCAGACGACCGACGACGATCACGGTGGCGGACGATGCCCTAGATGAGCGCGCGCGTCAGCGCTGCCTCGATCTCAGACCGCGACGCGTCGCAGCACACCCTTTTGTCGCGACTCGCAGCGCCCGAGATAAGCGCGACCTCCGACCGGCGCAACCCGAGCAGCTTGGCGATCCAGATCACCAGCGCGCGATTCGCCTTGCCGTCCACCGGCGGCGAGGCCACGGCCACACGCAGGCGGTCGCCGTGCAGCCCCATGAGCTGAGAGCGCTTGGCGCCGGGCTGCACCCGCAGCGCGAGCACCACCGCGCCGTCCGCGCCGCTGATCGCGCTGGCGAGATTCGCGGCCCCCTCGCTCACAACAGCGAACCCTGCCCACGGTCCCCGACCGGCAAGCCGAGGTGGGTGAACGCCGGCTCCAGCGCGATGCGGCCGCGGGCGGTGCGGGCGATGAAGCCTTGCTGGATGAGATAGGGCTCGTACACGTATTCGATCGTGTCGCGCTGCTCACTCAGCGCCGCAGCGAGCGTCTCGACCCCGACCGGGCCGCCTTTGAACGTGTCGCAGAGCAGCCGCAGATACCAGCGGTCCATGGCGCCGAACCCCGCGCCGTCGATCTCAAGCTGATCGAGCGCTTTGGCCGCCAGTTCAAGGGTGATGGCCCGCGCGCCCTCATACTCGGCGAAGTCGCGCACCCGCCGCAGCAGCCGATTGGCGATGCGTGGCGTGCCTCTCGACCGGCGCGCGATCTCCCAGGTGCCCTCCGGCACGATGGCGACCCCGAGCTGTCGGGCAGACTGCGCGACGACGTCGGTCAACTCTGCCGTCGAGTAGTAGGACAGCCGTGCTTCCCAGCCGAAACGGGAGCGCAACGGGCCGGTCAACAGCCCCGTTCGTGTGGTCGCCCCGATCAGGGTGAAAGGCGGCAGCGGCAGCTTGACGGTGCGAGCGCTCGGTCCATCGCCGACCACGATGTCGAAGCGATAGTCCTCCATCGCCGGGTATAGATTCTCCTCGACGACTGTGTTGAGCCGGTGGATCTCGTCGATGAACAGCACGTCTCCCTCGCTGAGGCCCGTGAGAATGCCGGCTAGATCGCCTTTTCGCTCGATCGCTGGCCCCGACGTCGTCACCAGGTTCACCCCCATCGCGTTGGCGGCGAGGTAGGCGAGCGTGGTTTTTCCCAGCCCTGGCGGACCAGACAGCAGCATGTGACACAGCGGCTCACTGCGGGCCCGCGCCGCGCCGACAAAGACCTTAATGTTCCCCACCACGTTCTGCTGCCCCACATAGGTGGCGAACGAGCGCGGTCGGAGCGCGACGTCGGGACGCCGCTCTTCGGGGGCCAGCTCAGCGGTGATGGGATCGTCGGTGAGACGGCTCTTCAATCGGGCTCCTGGACTCAACCGTCGATGCGCAGGGCAGCGAGGGCGGCGGTGATGAGCGCGCCGAGGTCTCCAGCGCGGGTGGCGGCCTCGGGGCCCTCGAGCAGCGCGTCGATGGTGGACGCCGCGATCGGCGACTTATACCCCAGATGGATGAGCGCGCTGATCGCGTCGTCAGCGATGGGCGGACGCAGCGAGCGTGGGGTGGGCGACGTCTGTTCCTCCGGCAGCTCTGCGAGCAGCTCGACCGGGAGTCGATCGCGGAGCCGGACGATCAGGAGCTCGGACGTGCGTTTGCCGATGCCCTTGGCGTTCGTGAGCGGCCCGGGCTGGCCTGCGTGGATCGTGTGCGCGATCTCAGCGGGCGACAGACAGGACAGCAGCGCCAAGGCGCCTTTGGGACCGACGCCGGAGACCGACGTGAGGAGGCGAAAGAGATCACGCGCCGCCAACTCGACGAATCCGTACAGCAGCAGCGCGTCTTCGCGCACGACTGTGTGAATGCTCAGGGCCAGTACGGCGCCATTTTTGAGGGTCTCCAGGTCGCGCTCCGTCACAAACACCTCGTAGCCCACGCCCGAGACGTCGAGCACGATGTGATCGGACGCGATGCGGTGACAGACCCCGCTGAGCCAAGCGATCATCGACGCCCCCTCCCCTTTGCGCCGGCCATGACGGCGGCATAGTAGGCCCGCGAAGCGCTCGCCTTGGGCGCTGGGCTCACGGTCCGCTGCGCGTCGACGACGTGGGCGACGGCCATGATCTGAGCGATGTGGGCGCCCGCATCGCGCGAGTGGGTCAGCGCGACGGCGAGCGCGTCCGCCTCGTCTTCTTGCGGCAGCGCCGCGAGCGCGAGTTGCAGCTGCACCATGTGGCTGACTTGCTCCTTGCTGGCGCGACCAGAGCCGACCACGGCGCGCTTGATCGTCGCCGGCTGGTATTGGGTCACGCGGAGCCCCCGGGCGGCGGCCAGTGCGATCGGCAGCCCGCGCGTCTGACCGATCACCAGCGCGGTGCGTGGATTCTTGTAGACGAAGGCCTCTTCGACGGCGACGACGTCGACCTGATGATCGAGCAGCAGCGCCTCGAGGAGCGTCAGCAGTTGGCCGAGCCGCTCCGGCAGGGTGGCGCTGGTCGGCATGCGAAACACACCGCTGGCGATGTGCCGCACGTCGGCGCCGCTCGCCTCGATGATCCCCCAGCCAAAGCGTCGACTGCCCGGGTCAACGCCGAGGATACGGGTTGGCGCACGCGCGGACGTGTTCGCCGTGTTGCGTGGCGGGGTGCGCGGCGGGGTGCGTGGCGGGGTGCGCGGTGCGTTCAAATGGGGCCTCCGCCGTCAGGGTAGCGGGCCGGGTCGGTGCCGACCATCCATGCGCGCGGGAAAGCGTTGCTGGTTTGGGTTCGCGCCCCCTATGCTGTGCGCCCATGACTCATCGCCACACCCCAGCGTCGCAATCAGCTCCGCCTCAGCGCAGGCCCCACGCCCTGCGCGACCTAGCGACGCGCGTGCAGCTGACGCCTGCCGTGCTCCTGCTCGGTGCGCTCACGGCAGCGACGCCGCCCATGACCGGCTGCTCCGAGGCGGGGGACATGTGGGGCCAGATCGCCTTGCCGCCGCTCGCCGAGCCCATCGCCCAGGGGGAGCATCCGCAGTTGACGCCGCGCGCCGCCGACGATCAGGCCGACGAGGCCGAAGATCCAACCGCCGCGGACGAGGCGAGCGGGACCGGCGGCAACCCCGGCACGTCGGTAGCCAGCACTTCACAAGCAGATACGCCGTCCGCTGGCGTCGCGTCGACGGACAAGTCCAAAGCGGGCTCAGCGGGGGCGCTCAAGCCGCAGGGCGCCGCCGCAGTCGCGGTCAGCGCCGCTGACAAGGCCAGGCTGGCGCAGGCGGCGAAGGCCAAACTGCGCAAGGCGACGGACGCCGAACGGCGAGCGCGCGCCGCCCGCGTCGTGCCCCTCAAGGGCGTCGTGGTCGATCCGCGGAGTGTGCATGGCCGGCCGCCGCGCGCTGATTTTCCGTTGTTGGCGGTGTTCGCGCGGATCCGGCAGATCGCGTCGGTCGGCGAGGTGCGGTATCTCAGGCCGTGGCTGAGCCAGCGCACGCTGGACGTCGTGGCGCGTCAACATGGCAACAGCCCCGTAATCCCGGTGGCGCCGCGCACCCTCTGGCAGCGCATCTCCGGCAAGGTCGTCGGTGTCGAATACACCGGTAGCCGCGCGATCATGACGCTGCAGCGCGGCCAGATCACAGACAAGCTGACCTTCTACGTCGAGGGTGGCACGTGGCGGCTGGACCTCGGCGCTGACGGTCGACCGACCGGCCCGACGCCGAAGAAACCTGCGATCAGCTTGCGCGAGGCGACCCACGGGATCCCAGGCCGCGGGCCGCTCGTCGCCGTGTTTCAGACGACGGCGGGACGGTTTCGATGCCAACTCAATGACGCGCTCGCCCCCGAGACCGTCACTCACTTCGTTGGACTCGCGCGCGGCAAGATCGGCCCGGTCAACGCCGGCGGGCGCGTCCGACGCTTCTACGATGGGCTGCGCTTTCATGCCGTGGCCGCTGGGAAGCTGATTCAGAGCGGCGACCCCGGCGGCATGGGCGTGGGCGGCGCCGGCCTGACGATTCGTGACGAGTTCGATCCCAAGCTACGGCACGACCGCGCCGGCGTGCTCGCGCTGGCCAGCGCGGGTCCACACACGGGCTCATCCCAGTTTTACGTCACACTCGCGGCCGCGCCACGGCTGGATGACCACCACGCGGCGTTCGGTCAGTGTCGTGACCTCGACATCGTGCGCGCGATCTCTCGCTCCGCGCCGAGCACCGTGACGATCGAGAAGCTGACGATTCAGCGCGGATTCTAAGCGGATTCTGAGCGGACGCTGCGTCGATGCCGGGCGGCGGTGACGCGTCTACGTCTCGCCGACGCGGGCCGCTTCGGGCGCTGGTAGCCCGGCGGTGTCGTGGTCGCGACCGGTGGTTGCGCTGATGCCGTCGTCGGCGCCAGTCGAGGTCGAGGCCGCGCGCTCAGGTCGCCGGCGCGGCGTCGGCCACATGCAGACGGCGCCGCCCAGCACCATCACGATCGCGCCCAGCCACAGGAAGCTGACAAACGGAAAGACGATCGCCAGCAGCGTGATGAAGCTCTTGCCCTGCTGGGGCCGCATGGCGAGGTAGAGGTCATGCTCAAACGTCGAGTGAATCGCCACCTCTGTCGTCGGCGAGCTGTGTTTTGCGTAGAAGCGAATCTCTGGCGTCAGCAGCATCCCGGCGGAGATCGGCACGATGTCGACACGTCCCGCCTTGCCTTCGAGCCTGACTTTGTCGGCAAATCGCGCCCAACGCACGCCTGGCATCGGTGGCGCTGTCATCATCGACACAAAGCCTGTCTTCGCCTCGGCCGTAGCAAAATGCACGGTGAAGTCCATCTGCCCGGGTACGGTCTCGACCGTCGCGCGGAGGGCGGAGCGCTTCTCGAAATGGGTGCGTGTACCCTTGAAGATCGGCATGGCCAGGCGCGGCGCGACCTTGGCGATCTCCCGCACTTGGTCGCCCAGGGTCAGCCGCAGCACCAGCGGATCGGACGAGGGCAGGATCGCCACCTTGGTGCCCAGACGATGCGCGAAATAGCGCTCGGCGAACGCGCGCCCTTCTGCGGCGTCTGCGAACGTCAGCGCGACCCGCGGAGAGCCTGGCTGACTGGTCGCAGTGACCGCACCTTTGGCGCCCTGCTGCGCTAGCTGGAGCATCGCGGCGACGTCTGCGACGGCGACCTTCTCCTGTCGATCCATGACCACGACGGTGGCGCGGCTGCGAACGTAGGCGCCATCGGGCTCCCAGACCTCATCGCTGTTGGTGTAGAGCAGCCCGTACTCGCCGACCTCCGTGCGATCGCCGGAGTCCAGGGCGACTTCGGGCTGGTAGATGCGAAACGCGTTGCCGGCGAAGGCGAGAAACGAGAAGACGACACCCAAGTGAACGATATAGCCGCCGTAGCGACGCTTGTTGCGCAACGTCAACATGGCGAGCGCGGTGAGGTACGGCTCACCCTTGGATTTGCGCCGCGCGCGCGCGCCAACGTGGAACTCGTTGGTGATGGCGATGATCACGAAGATAGCGAAGAGCACCGAGATCACGCCGTAGATTTCGGCCCGTCCGATCGCGTCAGCCCATTGCCCATAGGCGGTCGCAAAGTCGAGTTCACGCCGGTCGGCGAGACGAAGGATGTTGCGGACGCTCCACGCGGTGACCAGCGTGGCGGTGATCACGCTCGCCAGCCCAAGCGGTCGGCGAAAGTTCTTCTCGAAGTTCTTGCGGGTCGCGCGGCGCCACGAGATCAAGGGACCCACGCCGGTCAGCAGCAGCAGCGACATGCCAAGCGGCGCCATGACACGGTTGAACCACGCCTCGCCCAACTCCACCGGCTGCGTCATCGGATCGGCGGGGATGCCGACGGTGCTCAACACCTCGGCGATCTGGTTGTAGAGCGCACGGAACGCCTCAGCCTCGGAGATTTTTGAGAACAGCGTGCCCCACATGACGACAAAGGCGCAGCCGACCAGCAGCACGTTGTTGAGCACAAAAAACGCCTCGCGGCTCATCATGCTGTCGAGTTCGTCGTCGGCGCGCAGCTCTTTCCAGCGATAGGACACCAGCGCGATCGAGACGATGAGGATCACCAGCATGTACCAGAGAAACCAAGGCGCCAGCGTGGAGTCAGCGAAGGCGTGCACCGAGTCGATGAGCTGCGATCGGGTGAGGAAGGTGCCGAAGATGGTGAGCAGGAACGTGAGGCAGACGAGCACCGCGTTCCACCGCCGCAGCATGTTGCGTCGCTCTTGGATCATGACCGAGTGCAGAAAAGCCGTGGCCGTGAACCAGGGGATCAAACCGGCGTTCTCGACGGGATCCCACATCCAGAAGCCGCCCCATCCGAGCTCCTGATAGGCCCAGGCGCCGCCGAGGATCAGGCCGATCGTGAGAAACAGCCACGACACCAGCGTCCACTGTCGGGTGTCGCGCAGCCACTGACTGTCGAGCTTGCCCGTGATCAACGCGGCGGCGCCAAAGGCAAAGGGCACCGTGAAGGTCATGTAGCCCGTCAGCATCGACGGCGGGTGGATCGACATGAAGGGGTTCTGCAGCAGCGGGTTCATGCCGCGGCCATCCGCCGGGCCACCGTAGCTCTGAAAGACCTCAAAGGGGTTGCTCTCCCACACCATCAGCGCCGCAAAAAAGGCGATGGCGGTGTGCAGTACGCCGCTCACCCAGCCCAGGAATACGGGCGATTGGGTGCGATTGCGGCCGACCGAGATGACGGCGAAGGTGGACAAAACGGCCGTCCAGAACATCAGCGCGCCCTTCTCCCCGCCCCAGAATCCGGCGAGCAGGTAGGCGAACGGCATGTCGCGATCGGTGTACGCGGCGATGTACTTGTTGCTGAAGTCGTGGGTGACGAGGCCGTAGACCAGCGCGGCGCTCATGGCGAGGTAGATCAACCACGAGGCGAACATGAGGTGCCGACCCGCGTCGAGCAGCGAGGGCGACCTGAGCTTTGCGCCGACGTAACCGACGAGCGCGGTCGCGACGGTCGCGAGAAAGGCGAGGTAGAGGAGCGCGGTGCCGACGTCATGCATGCCAGGATCCAGGGTAGCGCTCGCTCAGGCGATGCGCGGCGGAACCATACCCGACTCTTAGCGCGGGGGAAGCGCACAGTTGCCAACCGCCGATGTGGGCTTGATTCGGCGCGTCGTCACGCCGCTCTTGGGCTAGGCGCGCGGGCACGGGTTCGTGGTATTGTCTTGGCGCTGCGGCCGCGACGGCGCACGTCACGCGGCGCGGAGACAGTGAATCGTCGTCATCGCCCTGAGGAGCACCCATGGCACGTTCGGGAACGGACCCTGAGTTTCGCACACGCCTCTGCCAACGCTGGCTGGCGGACGCCTGCACGCACATGCGCCGGCAGCTGCAGATGGCTACCCAGGTGCGGCAGGCCGTCGCGGCGGGGTTAACACGCGAAGAGGCGCAGCTCTCTGTCGAGGCGACCGCGGCCGACGTGGCGCGACTTGAGCGGACCCTAGCGGCGATCGCGGCCGAGGCGGACGGGGCGAAGATCGATCTGCCCATCGACGTGCTGGTCGACCAGGGAGACCTCGACGCGATCGACCGCAGCATGCTCATCCTGGCGGTCGCGCCGCATGTGGACGTGGAGATCAGAGACGCGATCGCGCGTTTCAATGACAACCTGCTCGCCAACTATGTCGACGTGCGCCTGTGCCTGGAGTTTCTGACCGATGATCCGGTGGAGCGCTTGGCGATGCGGAGCCGCTTCTCGTCTGGCGGCAGTCTGCTGCAGTCGCGGATGGTCAGCCTCGATCGTCCGCGTGACGCTGGCGGCGACAACCTGCTGAGTTACGAGATCTCGCCGGCGCCGCGCGCGATGCAGCTGTTGCTCGGCGAAGTCGGCCTGCTCGACTCGGCGATGGAAGATATGGCGTCGTTTGAGACGCCAACCGTGACGCTGAACGACGTGGTGCTGGCGGAGGGGATCCTCACCCCCCTCCTCAGTCTCCTCGAGCAGCACACAGGCCACGGCGACGGCACAACGGTCACGCCCTTTTCTCTGCCCACCGGGTTGGTCGTGGAGATCAGCGGTCCACCCGGCGTCGGTAAAAGTTTGCTCGTTCGTGCGCTGGCCAATCGGCTGAATCGCCCGATTCTTGAGCTCGACGCGGCGCGCCTGAGCGACATGCACGACGAGCAGTTCCGACGCACGCTGCTCTCGGGGCTCGATCAGGCACGACTCGCCGGCGCCGTGGTGGTGCTGGACGGTGTCGACGGCCTGCTCGGCAAGCAGTCCTCCAAGGTCAACGAGGTGCAGGTCACCCTGCAGCGCCATCCTGGCATCGTCATCCTGACGTCGCGCGACAGCAACGAACTCGACAGCAACCTCGATCGCTTCGTGGTGCAGCGTCTGATGCTGCCGACCCCAGGGCCGCGCGAACGTGAGCGGCTGTTTGCGCTTCACCTGCCTAAAGGGGTGCGATTCGCCGACGACTGCTCCTTGCGTGAGCTGGCCGGGATCTACGCGTTCCCCGGCGCCCTGGTCCGCAACGCCATGCAGGTCGCAGTCAATCGCGCATATGCGGCAAACCCGGGCGATCCGCAGATCACCAAGGAGATCTTGCGCAAGGCCTGCCATGAGCAGATTCGCGCCAGCCTCGACGAATACGCAGTGCGCAAGCAGGTGCATCTCACGCTCAGCGATGTGGTGCTGCCGCCGGAGACCATGCTCGACATCCAGGAGCTGTTCACCGCCGCCAAGTACCGCGGCCACGTGCTGCATAACTGGGGTTTCAACGAGAAGATGAGTACCGGCAAGGGTCTTGTCGCGCTGTTTTCCGGCGAACCTGGCACCGGCAAGACGCTGTGCTGCACGATTTTGGCGAACGAGCTGGGCATGGAGCTGTTTCAGATCAGCATCCCGCGGGTGGTGAGCAAGTGGATCGGCGAGACCGAGAAGAACATCGAGAAGATCTTCGAAACCGCGCGCGCTAACCACGGCATGCTGCTGTTTGACGAGGCCGATTCGCTCTTCGCGAAACGAACCAAGGTCGAGTCGAGCGTCGATCGCTACAGCAACATGGCCACCAACATGTTGCTGCAGGAGATCGAGAACTTCGAAGGCATCGTCGTGCTGACGACGAACATCGACAAGAACATGGACGACGCGTTCAAGCGCCGGATCCAGTTCAAAGTCGACTTCCCGTTCCCAGAGCCGGAGATGCGGGCGAAGATCTGGCAGACGCTGGTGCCGAGCACGTGCCCGATCGACGCGGATGTCGACTGGGACATGCTCGGCAAGCAGTACGAACTCTCGGGTGGTCACATCAAGAACGCGGTGCTGCGCGCAGCCTATCAGGCAGCGGCGGAAGAGAAGCCGTTGAACGACAGCCACATGGAATACGCTGCGCGGCAGGAGTGCAAGAACGCTGGCCGTGTGTTTCGGGCTGCCGGCGACTACGATCTGCTGGCGTAGCGCCTCCCGTCGGCCCCGCCCTGGTGCAGGGCTACTCCCTCTGGCGGCCCGTTTTTGCCGGGTCGCAGCGCTGGCGATACAGTGGCCATGAAGTCCTGGTGACCACATCTGTTGGAGCTCTCCCTATGCATACACACCGACGCGCGCCCCACAAACCTCTCCTGCTGGCGCTCGCTGCCAGTCTCACCGCGCTCACGACGATGGTGACGACACCGGCCAGCGCCAAACCCTTCAAGAACGGCGATCTCTTCGCCGGGCGCAGCGTGCGACCGGACACCACCGATCAGTTCTTCGACTTCGGCCTGAAGTTCTCGATCGCGCCGGTCAACGCGATCATCAAGGCGGTCGTGAAAAAGGAGCTCGACAGCTACGCCAAGGAGAACCCGGAGGCAGCCGCGATGCAGGAATACCTGCAGTACGCCGACACGGAGCAGATGCGGGCGTTGGCGAACAGCGGTGATCTCGACAAGTACAAAGCTGCGCTAAAAGAGGAGATGACAAAACAGGGCGCGACGTTGAGCCCGGAGCAGACCGCCGCGATCGACGCCATCGACTCGGCCAAGCTGAAGACCATCGCCGACATGGTCGACATCATGAACGATCCGGACGACACGCTGACGTTTTCCCTGTCGCCTTGGGTCGCCGTGAACTTCAAGCATCTGCGCATCCGGGCGGACATCGCGATCGCCGGGTTCTCAAGCGATCAGCTCGACATGCCCTCTCTGCAGCTCGGCAACCTAGGGCTGGAGTTCTCCACGGGATCGAGCCACGGCGCGGCCGGCGCGGCCTTCGGCTGGACGGTGGGTGTGCGCGGCTGGGCGCCCACGGGCACCGACGACTCGAACCTGCTCGCCCTCGCCAACGTGAGCGCAGCGCCGCGCTTTTTCCACGAGTACGCGACGGTCTCGCCGTTTGCGATCGTCGGGATGGACTTCACGTTCCTGCAGTGGAGCCTGCACGGCGAGTACGTACACATGGTGGCTGTGCGTGAGGGCCAGACAGCGCTCAACGACATGGCCTATGTGCAGGCCGGCTCTGGCCTATTGCTCTACATGAAGTGGATCGGCGTCTCGCTCGAACTCGACGGCATGTTTGACATCAAGAACGCTGACGCGATGGGCGGAACTTGGCTCTTCACTGGCGGTGTGCGCGGCTACCTGGGCCCGGTGAACGTCGGCCTTGGTGTGCAGGTGCCGCTCGCGAAGCCAGGTTCGGACGACGCCTACTTCACAGCGGGTGGCCTGGCGACGGGGTCGCCGGCCGCCGTCAACGTGCTGCTCGACGCGAAGATGCGCTTCTAGCGCAGCTCTGCCACACTGCCGCGCGCTCGCCCATCTGGCGGGGAGGATGGCGGAGATGGCGGATAGGTACCCACGCGTGATGGTTGCAGACGAAGAAGGACGGATCTTTGATCATCCCGAGCTGGAGATGCTGGTTTGGGATGGCGAGTCGTATCGTCGCCCGGAGCTGGAGGAGCTGATTCAGCTGCCGAAGGGCAGTGATCTCTTCGCCCTGCCTGGCCGCTCGCCGCTCGCGATCGATCCCGAGACGGACGACGTCATCGAGCTCAACGAGGGACCCGATGGTGGTCAGCTGAACGCGGTCAGTGGTTTTGTCGCGCCCGCCTATGTGCGCCTCTACCATCCCGCTTACGAGACGCGCGAGGGCGCGCCGGACCTGCCGCTGTACGCCTATGGCGCGGTCGGCTGGATGAACGGCCGGCTGTACACCCCGGCGATCCGGGTCGATAGCGACAAACGCCAAGATCCCTATCGATTTGACGTGGCCGAGGTCGAGGCGCGCGTGCTGGAGTTCAAGCTCCGCTACCCGCTCAACGCCACAGTTCGCCACCTCGAGCACTGCGCGCTGGTCTATCATTGCCGCGCGGCGCAGAACTACTTCCTCGGTCGCTGGGAGGCGCCGCTGCCAGCCGCCTCGACCTGCAACGCGGCCTGCCTCGGCTGTATCTCCGACCAGCCTGACGTCAACATCGAGGCCGCCCACGCACGCCTGCAGATCCCGGCCAATCCCAAAGACCTCGTCGAGGTCGCCGTGACCCACCTCGAACGGGAGCCCAACGGCGTCGTGAGTTTCGGCCAAGGCTGCGAAGGCGAACCGTTGGTGCAGGGACCGGTGCTCGAAGCGACCGTCCGCGGCATCCGCGAGCGCACGTCGGCAGGCGTCATCAACCTCAACAGCAACGCGTCGCTGCCCAAAGTCGTGGCGCAGCTTGCTGAGGCCGGCCTCGACGCCATGCGCATCAGCGTCAACAGCCTGCGTGAGCCCTACTACAACCGCTACTACCGGCCCAGCGGCTATACGCTCGCCGATGTGCTGCAATCGGCCCGCGAGATGTCCTCCCGCGGTCGTTTTGTCTCCTTGAACTACTTCGTCTTTCCCGGCGTCAGCGACAGCCCAGCAGAGATCGAGAGCCTGTGTGCGTTCATTGAAGCGGGCGGGATCACCATGATCCAGCTGCGCAACTTGAACATCGATCCGGAGCTGTACCTCCGCGAGCTGGGGGAAGGCGCGGTCGAGGATCCAATCGGGATTGTTCCCTTTATCCACACCCTGCGCGCGCGCTTCCCCAAACTGCGCTTTGGTTACTACAACCCGCCACGAACCCGGCAGGGGCGGCCTGGGCCGCTCCCCGGCGCCAACCTGGCGCCGTTGTACGCCTAGCCGGAGCTGGCTAGCCCGAACTAGACCTGCCAAGACCTAGCCAAACCGCGGCTAGCCCGCGGTGGCCTGCGCCTGCTCGAGCGGCTTTCGGTCGAGGAAATCAACGCGGCGGGCGATGACCTCGCGCGAGAGCCGACGTTTGCCGTCCTTGTCGGTCCACACGTCGCTCGAGATGCGGCCCTCAACGAACACCTGGCGCCCCTTCTCCAGGAAACTCCCGCACGTCTCGGCGAGCTTGCCGAAGGCGATGACGTCGTGCCAATCGGTCTCGTGCACGTCGTCCTTCTCTCCCTCGCCCTTGCGCACACGACCGGTGGCCAAACGCATCCGCGCCACCGCGCCGCCGGCCGGCGTCGCCTTCATCTCCGGCTTTGCGCCCAAACGACCAATGAGCAGCACCTTGTTGAGATCAGCCATACCTTCCTCCAATTGCGTCCCTCGACGCGTCCGTGGGCACCGTTGGCCCCTGTCTAGCTCGAACCATCCCGACGTCGAGCGATCGCCGTACTGCGTGACGAACGGTCACGCGAGTCTGCGGGGTCTCTGAATTGCTGGGGCGGTGAGGCGACCTATGCCTCGGCGGCGACCACCTCCGTCGCGCGGATGGCGTCTTCGACACGCGCCATCAACTCCGCGTCTGCCTCCAGCTTCTTGACGGCCGCGGCCTTGCCCTGCCCGAGCAGCTCCTCGCCCAGTCGGTAGTACGCGCCGCTGCGCGTCACCACCTCGAGCTCCTGCGCGACGTCGAGCAGCTCGCCGGCGTGGCAGAACCCGGTGCCGAAGTGCAGTTCGATCTCGACGTTGCGAAAGGGCGGCGCCATCTTGTTCTTCACGACCTTGACCCGGACTTTGTTGCCGTAGATCTCGTCGCCGCGCTTCAGAGAGCCAATCCGACGCACATCGAGGCGACAGCTGGCGTAGAACTTCAGCGCGTTGCCGCCGGTCGTGGTCTCCGGGCTGCCGAACATCACGCCGATCTTGTGGCGGATCTGGTTGATGAAGAGCAGCGTCGTGCCGTTCTTGTGAGCCAAGGCCGCCAGCTTGCGCATCGCGCGACTCATCAGTCGGGCATGCAGGCCGACGTTGTGATCACCCATCTCGCCCTCGATCTCGGCGCGCGGCGTCAGCGCGGCGACCGAATCGACGACGATGAGCGCCACGGTGCCGCTGCGAACGAGCTGCTCAACGACCTCCAGCGCCTGCTCGCCACAATCGGGCTGGGAGACCAACAGCTGGCTACAATCGACGCCGATATCACGGACATAGGTCATGTTGAGGGCGTGCTCCGCGTCGATGAACGCGCACACCCCACCGTCGCGCTGCGCCTCCGCGATGCAGCTCAGGGCAAGGGTGGTCTTGCCGCTCGCCTCGGGGCCATAGATCTCCACGATCCGGCCCTTCGGGATGCCGCCAATGCCAAGGGCGCGGTCCAACGTGAATGAACCGGTGCGGATCACCCCCTCATCCCACACCGAGTCGCCGTCGAGCGACATCAGGATGCCGCGCCCAAACGCCTTCTCCAGCTTCTGCACAAGGCCGCTCAGCGCCCCCTCATCCGTACCGCGCTTCAGTTTCATGATGCTCATCTTCTCTCTCCCCTGTGGCGCGACGATTGCGCGCCGACGACACCGTCCATCGGTGTCGAAGTCGTCTGCGAGGACCTCTCGCAACGTGTGGTCAAGCGTCCGAAGACCCTCAGGCAGCCGCCATCGCAACTTGGTCGAAACGCCGGTATTGCAGGGCTTCAGCGATGTGTTCGACCCCCACGGCGACGGCTTGATCGAGGTCGGCGATCGTCGCGGCGACACGCCAGATGCGGTCGTGCGCCCGCGGCGAGAGACCAAATGTCGCAAGCGCACGCAGCAGCACGTCGTGCACGCCTTCGGCCAGCGGCATCTGTTTCCGCAGCGTGCTCATCGGCACGCTCGCGTTGGTGGCCTGCGACACGTCGCCATAACGATCGAGCTGGCGCTGTCGCGCGCGGGCCACGCGTGCCTGGACGACCGCCGTTGGCTCGCCGCGGGACAGGCCGCGCAGCAAGTGAGAAGGGAGCGGATGCAGCTCGATCTGAATGTCGATGCGGTCGAGCAAGGGGCCGCTCAGACGGCTCTGATAGCGCTGAAGCTGAGCCTCGGTGCAGCGACACGGGTGGACCGACGAGCCTGCCCACCCGCACGGGCAGGGGTTCAGGGCGGCGACGAGCATGAAACGGCTGGGAAAGCGCACGACCTGACGGGCGCGGGCGATCGTGACGAAGCCATCCTCGAGCGGCTGTCGCAGCGTCTCCACGACGCCGCGGGGAAATTCGGGCAGCTCGTCCAGAAAGAGGACGCCGCCGTGCGCCAGAGAGACCTCACCCGGGCGTGGTAGGCTGCCGCCGCCAACCAACGACGTCGCGCTGCCGCTGTGGTGTGGCGCACGAAAGGGGCGCAGGTGGAGCAGACCGCCACCGCGCGGCAGCAGGCCGGCGACGGAGTGGACTTTGGTGACGGTCAGGGCCTCAACGACGGTGAGGGCGGGCAAGATGCCTGGCAGTCGACGAGCTAGCATCGTTTTGCCAGTCCCAGGCGTGCCGCTCATGACGATGTTGTGGCCGCCAGCCGCCGCTACCTCCATGGCGCGCTTGGCGACGTCCTGACCTCGTATGTCCGACCAACAAGGCTGGGCGGTGTGGGCCGTGACCACCGGAAAGACTGGAACCTCGGGCCAAACGCCTGTTCGCAGCGCGGCGACGAGACTGGCCAAGTCGCCAGCGAGACGCACCTCGATCCCAGGAACGGCCTGAGCTTCAGCGGCGTTCGCCGGGCAACAGATCACCCCCCGCAAGCCCAGCCGCTGCGCCAACTCCGCGACCGCGAGCACGCCCCGCACCGGACGGAGGGCGCCCGACAACGCCAGCTCACCGACCGCGAGCCATCCGCTCAGGTCGTCGGCGCTGACGTCTTCAGTGCAGACCAACACAGCCAAAGCGACCGGTAGATCCAAATAGGTGCCTTCCTTGCGCAGGTCGGCTGGCGCCAGGTTGACGATGACCCGGGCGCGCGGAAAACGAAGGTCGCTGTGACGAATCGCGCTGCGCACCCGCACCCGGGACTCCCGCACCGACATCTCCGGCAAGCCGACGATGTCCATCAGGGGGGTGCCCTGCGAGGTCTGCACCTCGACATCGACCAGCTGCGCGTCGACCCCCACCACCGCTGCACTCTGCACTCTTGCCAACATGGTCACCTCCTTCGAGGCACTGAACATCGCAAGGGCCGTGCCAAGTTTGAAATCGCATATTTTCACGTAGTTACAAATCGAAGCGCGCCTGGTGAGACCGCCGAATGGGACCAGAGTGAGACCGATGGGACCACGCAGCGGTCGGTATCAGCGCTAAGACGACGCGCGGCGTAGCGCTAATTGCTGGCGATCTGAGCTTCTGCTAGCGTTCGGATACGCTGGCAACCCAACGGGGAGCAGGTTTGGACGAGGCTCGATGGGCCACCCGGCAGGAGCTTTGATGCGCGCGAGTCCGATTCACCTCGTTCTGGCGATGAGCCTCCTCATCTCTGGAGCGGTGGTCCTGCAAAGTTGCGAGAGCTGCAACACCAGCGGTTTGCGACGCTATGGTTCGACCTGCGGCTCCGACAGCGAATGCTCAGGTGGCGTGTGTTTTCGTGGCCGGTGCACCAAATCGTGCCAGGCCGACTCGGAGTGCGCCGGCGGCATTTGCATCGCTCAGATCTGCCAGACCAACGACGATGACTACGACGGCGACGGGCTGACCAACGGGACTGAGCTCGCCCTCGGTACAGACCCGCAAAACGAAGACAGCGACGGCGACGGCCTCTCCGACAAGGCGGAGATCGGCAACGTCTCGAGCCCAACCGACACCAACAAGGACGGTAAAATCGACGCCCTTCAGTCGAACAAGCACGACTTCGACGGGGACTGCATGGTCGACGCCTACGACCTCTCCGTGACCGACCCGCAAAAGACCGGCCTGCCCGACGTCAAGCAGTTCTGCAACACAGGCGTGTGCGCGGACCACCTCAGCGACGTGACCATCGTCTGTGCCAAGAAAGCACCGACGTACACGGGCGTCGTGCTGGGCTGCGTGGGCTGCCAGTGCCACCTCGACGCCGCGAAAGTGCCGGATTGGCAAGGCACAGAGCTGTTCTGCGACGGGCTCGACAACGACTGTGACGGCCTGACTGACGAAGACCTGACGTTCAACAAGAAGTCCGTCGGACAAGGTTGCGCCGGGCTGTATGGCGTCTGCGCGCAGGCCGACGCGAATGGTCAAGTCCCACAAGGCACAGTCGAGTGCGGTACAGACAAGCTCATCACCTGCTCCGTGCACGGCAATGGCTCGCAATCGGTCGCGCTGCCTGAGCGCTGCAACTACGTGGACGATGACTGCGACGGCAAAAGCGATGAGGACTTCACGTGGCAAGCGTCAGCCACGTCGCCGATCCTCAACACGGGCGAAGCGTGCAACGTCTGCGGCGCCAAGACGCTGATTTGTCCAAGCGGCGCGCCAGCGAACCCACCTGTCGTCGCCTGCAGTGGCGACGCGACACGCGCGGTCTGCTCAGCGGTGCCCTACGATGCTGGCTTCGTCGAGCGCTTCGCCGGTCGACCGCAGCCCCGGCTCCACTGGTCGGCCGCCCTCGCGGGAGATCCGACCCGACTCCTCGTGTATGGCGGCGCGGTGTACTCACCGATCGGCGCTAGCATACGGGCCGACCTGTGGACGCTCGACGTCACCCCGAACACGCCTGCAGCGTGGAAACGGCTACGGAACCAGGCCCCCGGGGCGGTAGACGGCGGCGCGCTCGTCGCCGACCCAGACGGTAAGCGAACGCTCCTGGTCGGCGGTCGAATCGATGGCCAAACCTCGGACAAAGTGTGGGCGCTCGACACGCAAATGATCTGGACGATCGCGGCCGACGTGCCGCCGCTGACGTTGGCCGCTCAGGGTGATGGGTTGTCTGCGGCGATTGTGGGCAGCGGCGCGACGAGACGGCTCGTTCTGTTCTCCCCCACCAGCCCAGCAGCGGCGCATTGGGTTGCGGTTGGCGGCGCGTCGGCTTGGCAGGCCCTGACGCTGCCGGCACCGCCTGCCGGTCTTGCCAAGTTGACGGGTACGCCAGGGTGCTTGGTGCCAGCCATCGGTGGCAGCGCCTATGCGCTGGTGCTCTCCAACCCAACCGTCGGCGAGCCCAGCGCGACGTACCGCATCCGCGCCACGTCAGCCGGCGTGAGCCTCGACGTTGTCGCGGCGAGCGGATCCGCGCCTAGCCGGCTGGCTGCGATGTGCGTCTTGCGCGCTGACGGCACCCTCTCGATCTTTGGAGGGCACGTGGCCAGCGCGCCCAGCGCCGGTGGCGCCCGACGCGCTGTGTTTGGGGGACCAGCTGAGACCGCGACAAGCTTGGTTTGGTCGGACGACAGCGCAACACCGCTCGCCAAACTAGAACGCAGTGGCGGCTGGAGCGGCCAACTCGGCGGCACGACCCTGGTCTTGGGTGGATATCGCCGCACCGGCGGCACCTCAGAGCCCTGGCACCGGCTCAGCACCGACGGCCCCGTAGCGCTCTCGAACGGCGCGATCCAACTCGAAGGCCTGGACGCCCCAGCCCCACGGCCGCGCGTGGGCGCGGCGAGCGGCTACGCTGCAGGCGTTGGGCTATGCGCGGCGGGAGGGCTGGGCTTCGACCTTCCCGATGAGGGCCAAACAACGGCGCGGGTGCTCCCGCTCACAGACGCATGGTGCGCGGACGACGCTGGCGCGTGGACGCAGGTCGCGACTGGACTGCCCCCGTTTGCTTTCGGAATTTCCGGCGTTGACCCTGGCACCAAAGCGCTCGTGCTCGCTGGTGGACTCAAGCTGACGGTGGACACGCCTGTCTTCAAAGCCGAGCGAATCTGGCGCGCTGGCCTCGATTTCCGAAAATCAAAACAGGCGACATCCCAACTGCTTGAGGTCACTGACGCCGTCCACCAGCTGGCGTTGCCAACCGGTGTGCTGACGTCACTGCCGAAGGACAAGGCCGGCCCGCTTCTCGCCGGGTCCAGCGTCGTCGTCGACAAGGCCCGGCGCCGCCTCATCAGCTTTGGCGGCTTCCATGACACGGCGCCAACCGACAACCTTTGGGTCCTCGATTTGGCTACGATGACATGGCAAGACGTCGCGAAGAACTACCCCGTGGGGACCAATCGGCCGCTTCCTGGCTACGGCCAGCTCGTGACGTACATCTCAGCCGCCGATTCGCTGCTTGTGGCCGGCGGCGCAAATTTCCTTGAGTCTGTCGACAGCAACACACAGCTGCGGCAACCGGGGGAGTGGGTGATCGTCTACCAGACCGCTAGCGGCGCCAAGTTGGCCGTCACAGACAACCCGTGCTACGGCCCCGACACGTCACTGCTTTGGAGCGTGCCGACCCTGAGCACACCGGTCTTCGGCTATCACGCGGTGCCCACGTTCGCCGACCTGGACGGCACCACGCTGCCGACCAAGCCCCTGCTGCGACTCCAGTTCGGCCAGCCAGCGTTCACGCCGGTGCTCTTTGATGCCGCCGGAAACCACGGTATTCTGGCGCTCCAGCCCGCAGTCCAGTACGCCAAGGTGGACGCGAACAAGCAGACGTGTCCGGGCCTCGTGACGTCGACATGGACTGACGCGAGCGTGCAGATGCGCCTGAGCATCGGACAGTGCAACGGCGCGCCCCGTGTGTTTCTGGATGAAGGCGGTCTGACCACGATGCCGGACAGTCTGGTCGGGTCAATCGGACACTATGACGACATTGGCCGACGATCCTGGGTCTGGAGCGGCCTCGGCCCCGACGGTCGCCTCGGCTCCGGGCTGTGGTCCCTGTCCCAAACCTGCACCCCACCGGCGCCATGACTGATCAGCAATGGACCGGGGCTCACCCCGTCGCGCCTATGGACTGGGACGAGCTCAACCGTTGGTCAGAGCGGCTCCGTAAGTTCGCGCACGATCTGAACAACGCACTGGTACCAGCCTTTGCCCACACCGATCTGCTGCGACTCAAGTTGGGACATCAAGCCGATCTGTCGCAGCTAAATGTGTTGCCCGCGCAGCTCGAGCTGGCACGCATGACCGCGCAGCGCGCGGTGAGCGCCATCGTTCGCCAACCGGCGGCGAGCGCGCCGACTTGGCGCAATGTCGAGCTGGAGCTCATGATGCACTGCCGACAAGCCGCCACTGACTTCACTTGGGATGACCCGGCCGGCGATGCAGCACATGCGGCCTGGCCGACAGGTGACGCTCGCCACGTCTTACGCGCGGTGGTCCACAACAGCTGCGAGGCCATGAAAGGAAGCGAATCGGGCAGCGTCGCGATTCGGATCCGAGCCACGCCGACCTACGTTGACTTCAGCGTCTCCGATAACGGCCCAGGCTGTCCCGACTTGGCCGCCGCCGCCCAGACCAAGCTCGTCAGACACGGTCATGGTCACCTCGGCATCGGGCTGACCTCCGCAGCGACGGTGGCACGACGAAATTTGACCGAATTACGCATCGCCAACGCCCCGAACGGCGGCTTTTTGGCTATGCTGCGCGTTCCGCGGCGCAAGTCGTCGGAGACTTGACCTGGATCGCGCGCCGGCACGATACTGTTGCCGGCGCGAACCCCGCGTCATAGAAAGGACAACCAATGCTCATCCGACGCTCAATGATGGTCGCGCTGACTCTATGGTCAGCTGGCTGTATGACCGATCCCCAGGCCACACTGCCCAAAGACACCAACGAGGTGCGGATGCGCTCGGTCGTGATCGATGCGGCGACCTGCCGCCACAAAGACGGTAGCTTCAAGGCGTGTGCGACCATCGCAACGAAGGACATGCGACGCGTCGCGGAGATGCGCGGCGTGATCGGCGCACCCATCAAGGCGCTAGAGCTCGATGACGACGCCAACGCGAAGGCGAAGACCTACGGCAACCTGAGCGCGTTTTGGTCTCGGATCCCGATGGGGTACGGCTGCGACCACTCGATTCAAGGGATCTTTCCGGACGGCACCAAAGATCCAAACATCATCGCCAACTACAATTTCAACAAGTTGGACGACCTTGTCGGCGCCGTTCGCAACGCCCGGCGGGTGCCCCTGTGGACCGCCGGCTTCGGCTTGGGCGACGGCAAAGGCACCTGCGCCTACGGCAACGTCGGCATGACGGAGGCTGGCAAGCCTGTCGCCGAGCAGCTCGGGGCGGTGATCGGCAACGCGGACGCGGACATCACACGCTGGGCCCAGGTCGTGCGCAGGATCACGAAGCGCTACAATCGCGATCTACCGGCAGAGAAGAAGAGCGAGATCGTCTGCAATCCGCCGGCTGGCCAAGAGAAGGATTGGCGCTGCAGCGCGAGTCTGTTCGACATTGAGTTCGGCCGGGATCCCAACGGCGCGGGAGGATTCACGACCGCGACGAAATCGACCTGGCTCAAGACCTACAAGGCGTTTGCCAAAGAGATGCGCGAGGAGTTCCCCTACCCCGCCAACTCGGTCTTGCTGTATGGACCCTCCGTCGTCATCCGAAGCTCCGCGGAGGCCTCGAACACGGACGCATCCGACCCCAAACGGTCGTGGCTGTACGACTTCATCGACTACGTCGTCGCTCAGAAGCTGGCCCTGAGTGTGCTGTCGTTCGAAGTTGAAGCGGCGACGCCCGTGGAAGCGCGAGACATCGCCAAACACGTGCGCGCCTACGCCGACAAAAAGGGACTCAAGGACGAATCTGGCAACCCAATACGCCTGTTTGTCACCGATCTGCGTCTCAACGACAGCAAGGTGCCTGAGAGCTTGGCCAAAGACGCTACCCGATTCTCGGCATACCTGGGCGCCTTCTATTCGGCGACCAAGATCTTGTGGCAGGGCTATGTGGACGGCGCGACGGTCGGCCGCGTCATGCGCTTCCCGACGAAGAACCCGAGCGAGTTCAGTCCGACCGAATTGGCCCAAACCGCCCTCGACAGCGATCTGCTCTGGTTCGACCAGCCGAAACCGGTGTCGCCGGGTGACCTGAAACCCGGCGCTTGGCATGCATTCTGGTTCAACAGCGACTTCCTTGGCAGCGGCGGCGGAACGCTAGACGGCTGCGCAGATCCGAAGGGATGTCCGGACATCGCCGCCAACGCCCGGCACAAGGGCATGGTTGTGGTCGAGCACGGCCCCGATGCCGTCGGGCTCTCGGGCGAAGTTGAGAGCAATGAAGTGCGAGGGCTCATCGCAATCGCGACCCGAGAAAACTGCGTGTCGAGCGCGGTCGATCAGCTCGGCCAACCAATCGACTGTGTCGCGGCCGGCGAATTTCCCTTCCCGGCTGTGACTGAAGGCCGAAAGCGGGTCATCCGCGCCATGGTGGCCGACCTTCACGTGACAGTACCCAGCGCCAAAGAAGTGCTGATGCACAACTTGCGGGTAGAAGTGAAAGGGATCCCAACGGACGCGAAGACCGTGGGATACCGATGGGCGCGCATGGACGGCACGGCGGCGAGCTGGGGCGGCTTCGTGTTCCCGGAGCAGGGCGTGTTGGACGTGCATGACGGCGTCTTTCATGTCCAGCGCACCGTCGCAGTTCCGTCGATGCACTACTTCGAGTTCCTGTACTAGCGGCCCCGTTCGCACGGTGCGGCCCTTGTCCTCGGGCCTCCAGCAAGATCCACGATCGCAGTGTACTTCGGGCAGCCACGAGTCAGGCGCCGTCGTCATGACTTGCGTCGCAGGGTGCTGAGATGATGCGCAATCGGGGGGCATCCGAGCCCACCTGTATGTAGGCCCATCGCTCGAATCCTGCGCTCCCAGACACGACGGGTTCGTCCGAGCCATTCAACCGTGAACGACGCCTGTAGACGGCGTCCCCAAACCGCCACAATCCGGTGAAGCCCACCGTCTTCGACGCTACCCAGAATTGACCCCCCTGTACTCGTGAAAACTGCCCCCCCTCGAACTGGGCGCGCATGTTGACGCGCGACAATTGTTGTCGCGCTCAACAAACTCAACACGCCAAACACCCTGTTTTCACGAGAGTCCTCGGGTTCTTGCGAGAGGCATCCCGTGAAAACAGGGCGCTCGGCGGGCGGTGGAGA
>CALENB010000266.1 GCA_937910235.1 uncultured Myxococcales bacterium
CCCCGCGGCGCCGCGCCGCGCCACTCACCAATAACACCGACCGTCTATCGCCTACAGCACTGGGCGCACCAAGCGTCGACCGGTCGCAGCCGCACGTAGCCTGCCCTCTCCCCGGCCGGCCCTGCAGCCCCAGCCGCCGCGCAAGCAAGCCCGTAAACCCGACCCAAACGCGTCCAAAACGCCAAAACGCCAAACGCCCCGGCCACACAAGGTGACCGGGGCGCCTGGCGACTCTCAGCCGAGAAAGATCAGCAGCTCGGAGCGCAGACCTTCTTGTCCTTCACGACGTTGCCGTCTGCATCCTTCGAGTCGACGCACTTGGCCCCGCCATCGGTCGTTGCGCAGTCAGCGTCCGTCTTGCAGCCGGGCGAGCACACCTGCTTCGCAAGTGTTCCGCCGCCACCGACGTTGTGGCACGTGTAGTCGCCAGCGCAGGTGTAGTCGTACGTGCAGGGAATGCAGGATTTCTTCTTCATGCACAGCGGCATGATGGCCGCGTTGGCCTTGTCCGGACGCGGGATGCGCTGATAGTCCATATTGCAGTGCATGCCGTCTTTGGCGGCGCCGCAGTCGGCGTCGGCGTTGCAGACGCGACTGCAGTAGCCCTTGCCGGTCTTGGAGTCAGGCATGCAGTAGCTCGTCTTGCACTCGGCGAGCGTGGCCTCAAGGTCACACTCCTCGCCCACGCCCTTGGTCGGCTGCGGCGGGTTCGCGTTGGCCTGAGTCGGCGAGTTGCCGGCGAAGCTGCAGAAGTACTCAACCTTCGACGGCTTGTCGACGCTCATGCTCACGGCGTAACCGATACATGCCTCCGTGTTCTTGGCGCAAGCCTTGTCCTTGCTGCAGTCCGCGAGGCTCGAGCTCTGGTTGGTCGGCATGCACACTGGGATGTAGTGGTCGTCCTGCGGGGCGTCCGTCGTGTTCCACGACAGGCGCAACGAGGTGCAGATCGACTTGTAGTCCTGGTTGTACAGCTTCACGGTCGGAGCGCAGTCAGCCTTGCTCGAGCAGATGTCGACGCAGAAGCCAGGCTGTGCAGCGCCGGCCGCGTTCGTCGCGTTGAGGCAGTAGCCGCTGTTGCAGAGCTTGCCGAGGCCGGTCTCCGTGGTCGCCGAGCCGCACAT
This sequence comes from uncultured Myxococcales bacterium, assembly GCA_937910235.1. GTDB lineage: Bacteria > Myxococcota_A > UBA9042 > UBA9042 > UBA9042 > UBA9042. The sequence goes on from CALENB010000266.1 coordinate 1,125, forward strand.
GCCGCCGAAGTCCTTCTTGCCAGCACCCTTGTCGACACACAGGCCGTTCGCCACGTACTTGTAGTCGACTGGGGTCGCGCCGGCGGCGAGCTCCACAGCCTCAATGATCACCTTGCAGTGCTTCGCAGCGCCGCACTCTTTGGTGCCCTTGCACGCCTTGTCGGCGCCCTTGGTGCCCGTGCAGGTGCCGTACGCCAAGTAGACGTCGTACTTGCCGTCATCCGGGTTGTCGAGATCAAGCGGCGCCTCGTTGAAGCCACACTTCATACCGGTCGGGCAGTCGGCGCCCTTGTCGCACAAGGTGGAGCACTCGCCGCCGTTGCACATGAAGGGGTTCTCGCATGCCTTGAGCGAGGTGTCAGTGTCCGAGCTGAACGGGTCGCAGTTCTCGCCGACCTTCACGCCGCCCTTGATCTTGCTGACGCAGATGTTGTCCCAGCCCGGGAGCTTCACCTTGGTGGCGTCTTCGGGATCTGGGTCGCCCTTCGGGTCTTTCACGCCGTTGTAAGAGATGCGGCACGCGAAGGTCTCGTCGGGGCAGTCGCCGTTGACCTTGCAGTTCTTCGGCCAGCAGATGCCAACCTTGGCCGTCGAGGTGCTCGACAGGCTCTGCTGGTCGCACTGCCATGCCGAGCAATCCGTGTCGCCTTTGCAGGCGTTACCATTGGCGCACTTGCCTGCGGTGCACTTGCTGTTGTCCGTGAGGCAGTCGTCGTTGGTCTTACAGAACGAGAGGCAGCCCAGACCGTTGCAGAAGTTGTTCTCGCAGACCGCGATGTCCCCGGTGACCGGGTTGGCGTTGCAGGTCTGCGCCAACGTGGCGCCGCTCGTGCTCTTCGGCGTGTGCGACTTCGGGCCGCAGCGCGCCGTCACTTCGCCGTAGATGTAGTAGAGGCGGCAGCGCTCAGTCGCGGCTTCGCAGTCCGAGTCGGCCTTGCACTCCTTGAAGCTGGTCGACGCGACGCAGATCGCGGCGGACTGACCAGCTTGAACCTGCGCTTTCGGTAGCTGCTGCACGCAGCTGTACGTCGAGCCATGCGGGGCGTTTTCGCCGGTCGCGGCGTCAGCGCATTCGCTGTTGGTGGTGCTGTCTTCGATGCCGTCGTCGCCAGCGGCGCCGGTCGCGTTGTTCTTCTCATCCTTGAGGATGGTGCACAGCTTCGTGCAGACGTTGCCGTAGCAGAGGTTGTCGGTGCACTGAGCGTTCAAGCACTCGCGGTGCGCCTTGGCCTCAGGAGAGTCGCTGGCGGCGCTGGAGGGCGGGGGCTGGCAATCCTTTGTCGGACCGCAGAACTCGCCGAGCTTCTTGAGCACGATGACCACTTTGTCTTTGCAGAGGTTGTTCTGGCAGACCTTGCCCGCGCCGCACGCGCCGCAGCTCTTGGGGCAGCCGGGGATAAAGCCGCACTCTTTCTTGTCGCAGCTGCACTTGTCGCCGCCGCCGGCGTCAGCCGTGCCGCCCGAGTCGGTGGCCGCGCCGCCGTCGGTGCCTGTCGTGGTGTCGGTGGTGCCGCTGTCGCCGGTTGTCGTGTCGGTGGTGATTCCGGTGCCGGTGTCGGCTGCCGAAGTGTTCGCTGGCGTGGTGCTACCACAGCCAACAGCCAGCGCCGCACATGCCATCAAGGCCAAGATGCTAGTCCGCTTCATGCGTCTATTCTCCAAATCAATCAGGCCAGGGGAGTCAGGCCAGAGGGTCCTACCTGCCGCCTTCCCCAAGCGGCTGTTCGTTTTGCTGCCGAACAATGAATACCCAACTACGCACACGCGTGGCGGCTTCCGAATCGCGGTATGGTAGGGACTCGCATCGAATCGCGTCAAGGCGCGAATCCGTGCAACGGTGCAACTTATGCACGATCGCGCGACGAACCCGGAAAAACGGGTAAATTGTCGATCAAGCGCGTCTCGCCGAACCACGCCGCTGCGGCGACCCTGCGCGCGCGCTGGCAGTCCGTGGCGACGGCCAGGTCGTCAGCGTCCACAACGCTCAGGTAGTCGACGCGGCCGCCGGCGGCCTCGATCCGCGCGCGAGCGATCTGCACAGCGCGATCGACGGCCCACGCATCGGACACGCCCTGCAGCCGCGCCGCGAGCTTCGCCAGCGCCCGCTGCAACTCGGGGGCGCGCCGGCGCTCGTCGGCGCTCAGGTTGCGGTTGCGCGAGCTCATGGCTAGCCCGTCGGACTCACGCACGGTCTCCGCCGCCAGGATGCGAGTCGGGTGGTGCAGGTCTCGCGTCATGCGCCGGATGACCTGCAGCTGCTGGTAGTCCTTCTCTCCAAACACCGCGATGTCGGCCCGCGCGA
>CALENB010000267.1 GCA_937910235.1 uncultured Myxococcales bacterium
GCTGCGACCGCCCGCTTCAACTACCCGTACAGCGTCGCGGTGGGAGGAGACGGCTCGACGCTCTACGTGGCGGACACGTACAATCACCGGATTCGCAAGATCTCCGCGGGTGTCGTGTCGACGTTGGCGGGTGGCGCCTACGGCTACGTCGACGCGGGCGGCACGACGGCGCGCTTTCGCTATCCAATCGGCGTGGCGGTCGACGCCAAAGGCCTGATCTACGTAGCCGATCAGACGAATCATCGTATTCGAACAATTACGCCAGCTGGGGTTGTGAGCACCCTGGCCGGCTCTGGCGCAGCGGGGTTCCTCAACGGCAGCGTGACCACAGCGCGCTTCAACAACCCGTGGGGCATCGCGGTGGACGGCGCCGGCGTGGTGTACGTGGGGGATCGGTATAGTCATCGCATTCGCCGCATCGCCGGCGGGGTTGTCACGACTTGGGCCGGCGGAACGGCCGGGTGGCTCGACGGCGAAGCCAGCGCCGCGCGGCTGTTGTACCCCGCGGGTGTCGCCGTCTCGAGGCGCGGCGTCGTGGTCGTCGCGGACGGAAACAACGATCGTGTGCGGCGTATCCGCGACGCACGCAAACCCTGTTTTCTCGAGGGTGCCTGCTGGGCCAACGGCGCGATCTCGCCGACAAGTCCGTGTCAGCAGTGTGCGGCGGACGAGAGCAAGACCAAGTGGACCGTGAGCGACGACGGCGCTGCGTGCGAGGACGCAGCGCTCTGCACCGTCAGCGAGACGTGCACCAGCGGTCAGTGCGGGGGTAAAGCCACGGACTGCAGCGACACAGATCCGTGCACGCTCGACAGCTGCGAGAAAGGGTCCGGCGCCTGCATTCATGCGCCAATAGTTGGCTGCGGCGGCAACTGCAAGGTCGACAAGGACTGCAACGACAAGAACCCCTGCACCTCCGACAAGTGCACAGCGAGCAAGTGCGCGTTCACCGCGACGACCGACCCGTGCGACGACGGCAACGCGTGCACCTGGGGCGACATCTGCGCCAAAGGCACGTGCGAGCCGGGGGCGCGCACCGAGGTGACGACGGTCGCGGGCAGCACCGCCGGCTGGCTCGACGGCAAGGGCGCCGCGGCGCAGCTGTACTACCCACGGGGTATCGCGCTGCACCCCGGCGGCGGCGTCGTCGTCGCAGACGGCAACAATCACCGGATTCGACGGGTCAGTGACAGCGGGGTCGTCACGACCATCGCCGGCGGCGCCGCAGGGAACGTCGACGGAAAGGGCGCAGCTGCGCGGTTCAACTACCCTTCCGACGTCGCCGTCACGTCGACCGGCGTCATCTTCGTCGCCGACCTCAGCAACCACCAGATTCGATCCATCGACGCGTCGGGCAACGTCTCAACGTTCGCTGGTGGGACGGCCGGCTACAAGGACGGAAAGGGCGCCACGGCCCGTTTCAACTCACCGTACGGCGTCGCCGTCACCACCGGTGGCGCGGTGTGGGTCGCCGACGCCGGCAATCACAAGATTCGTCGCATCACGCCGGACGGCGTGGTCATCACAGTCGCTGGCAGCAGCGCCGGCTACGCCAATGGCCAGGGCACGGCGGCGAAGTTCAACTATCCGATCGGCGTGTCGGTCGCGGGCGACGGCAGCCTGGTTGTCGCTGACTACAACAATCACCGGATTCGACGTGTCACGGCTGACGGGCTGGTCTCGTTGGTGGCTGGGTCAGGCGCCGCGGGCTACCTCGATGGCGCCGCAGCGACCGCGCACTTCTACCACCCGCGGAGCATCGCGACAGGTCCGCAGGGCCGCATCTACGTGGGTGACCGGTACAACTATCGGCTGCGCGTGATCACGTCCGACGGCCTGGTTTCGCGTCTCGCTGGCACGGGTTCGGGCGCGTACACCGATGGTGATGGACTCACGCAGGCCCGATTCCGCAGCATCCTCGGGGTCGCCGTGGACGCAAACGGGCAAGTGTATGCGTCCGACTACGACAATCACCGCATTCGCCGAATTCGGCCGACCGCCGCGGCGTGTAACGTCGGCGGGTTGTGTCTGGCGGCGGGTGTGCGCAAGCCGGGCGAGCCGTGCCAGGCGTGTGACGCGACCCAGAGCACCAAGGCTTGGTCGTCGTTGTCCGACGCTAGCAGCTGCCAAGACGGCGCCTACTGCACGCAGACCGACACGTGCACCTCGGGCAAGTGCGCTGGCAAGGCGACCAACTGCGACGACAGCAACAAGTGCAGCGCGGACAGCTGTGACACCACGACGGGAGGCTGCGTGCACAAGGCCGTCGCCAACTGCGATACGTGGTGTTTCGCGGACGAGGACTGCGATGACGGCAACCCCTGTGTCACAAACACCTGCAACGGCGCGACCGTAGGCACGGACGGCGTGCCGCAGTCAGGCTCATGCAAACACACCAACAACCTCCTGCCGTGCGACGACGGCAACACCTGCACTGAGGGCGACCGCTGCAAGTCGGGCAAGTGCCAGACCGGCACGGCGACCTGGATGAGCACGGTCGCCGGTAGCGTCGGCGGCTACCTGGAGGGCGACGCCGAGACGGCGCGCTTCAATCAGCCGCACGGGCTGGATGTGTCGGCGGCCGGCGTGGTGTGGGTGACAGATCGCTACAACCACAAAGTGCGCAAGATCGAGAGTGGCAAGGTGAGCCTCGTCGCGGGCGGCACCGCGGGCTACGCCAACGGCGCGCCCACGGTGGCGCGCTTCAACGACCCGAGCGACGTAGCCTTGAGCGACAAGATGATCTTCGTATGCGACCGCGGCAATCAGCGCATTCGCACGATCGACGGCAGCGGGCAGGTCGGCTTTCTGGCTGGTTCAACGGCCGGATTCGCCGATGGAAAGGGCGCATCAGCGCGGTTCTACAACCCGTACGGAATCGACGCCACGAGCGGCGGCGTCGTCTACGTCGCCGACTACAACAATCATCGCCTGCGTCGGGTTCAGCTCGACGGCACGGTCACGACAGTCACCGGCGGCGTGGCCGGGTATGTGAACGGCGCGGCAGACGTCGCTCGGCTCAACAGTCCGATCGGGGTCGCCGTGCTTCCAACTGGCGACATCGCTGTCGTCGAGTACAGTGGCCATCGCGTTCGACTCGTCTCGCCGGAGGGCGTCGCGTCTCTCATCGCGGGTAGCGGGACGGCCGGCAACGCCGACGCAAAGGGCGCGAGCGCTAGCTTCAACTACCCAAGAGACGTCGCAGTCAGCCCTGACGGCGACCTGATTGTCGCGGATCAGAACAACCATCGTCTGCGTAAAGTGACGCTTGGCGGCACGGTGACGGCGCTCGCCGGCGGCGTCGCGGGCTGGATCGACGGCGACGCGACAGGCGCGCGCATGTCCAGTCCGCGTGGTGTGGCTGTGGGCGTCGATGGGACGATCTACGTTGGCGACTCAGGCAATCACCGGGTGCGCGCGGTGCGCGCAACACAGCTGCCGTGCAAGATCGGTGGGCGCTGCTGGGCCAACGGGTCGGTTGACCCGAGCGCGCCTTGCCAGCGCTGCGATGGCGCAAAGAACGGCGGCGCGTTCACGCCGACGGCGGACGGCGGCGTGTGCAGCGACGGCGCATTTTGCACCAGCACCGACAGCTGCAACGGCGGCACCTGCGCTGGCGCAGCCAAACCATGCGACGACAAGGACGCCTGCACGGCAGACGCGTGCGACAAGTCGAGCGGCGCCTGCACCCACGCGCCGATCATCGGGTGCTTGGGATACTGCACGCAGGACAGCCACTGCGACGACGGCAACCCATGCACCTTGGGTGCCTCATGCCAGAACAACAAGTGCCAGCAAGGCAACGCGACGTTCGTCGACACGCTCGCGGGCGCCGGCAAGGGCTTCGCTGACGGGCCCGCCGCCAACGCAAAATTCAGAGACGCCCGTGGCCTCGCGGTCGACGCAAAGGGCCGCGTCTGGGTCGGGGACATGAACAATCACCGCGTCCGCCGTATCGACGTCGACGGCACCGTCTCGACCATCGCGGGATCCGGCAAAGCCGGGCTCGTAGACGGTGTCGGCGATCAAGCCTGGTTCAATGGACCGAGCGGACTCGCCATCGATGTGACGGGCACGGTGTGGCTGGCCGATCGCTACACCCACGCCATCCGAAGCATCGACGCCAGCGGCAAAGTCACCACCATCGCGGGCAACGGCATCGCCGGATACAACGACGATTTCGGCGTCAAGGCGCGATTCAATCAGCCGAGTGACGTGGCCGTCACAAAGCTTGGGATGGTGTACGTGGCTGACACCTACAATCACCGGATCAGACGCGTGGAACCCGACGGCACCGTGCACACCGTGACCGGCTTGGGCGCCGGATTTGCCGATGGAGACAGCGCGAAGGCGAAGTTCAGCTACCCGGTTGGGCTCGATTTTGGCGCCGACGGCATGCTTTTTGTCGCCGACTACGGCAACCATCGCATTCGTCGTGTGGGCCCCGACGGGGACGTGATCACGGTCGCAGGATCTGGGGCCGTTGGCGGCTTGGACGGCACGGCAGCCAACGCGCAGTTCTCGTATCCGTGGGGCATCGTCGCCGACAACGCCGGCCGGCTCTTCGTCACGGAGCGAAGTGGTCACCGCCTTCGCATGATCTCGGGGGGATTGGTGCAGCGCATCGTCGGCGTCTCTTACGGCTACGTCGACGGCGACGCGTCCGTTGCGCGGCTGTACTACCCAACCGCGCTCGCGGCGAGCCCGTCGGGCACGCTCTTCTCGGCTGACGACGGCACCGGGTATATCCGGCGGGTCCGCATGACGGCCGACGCATGCCACATTGGCGGCGTGTGCGTCACAGCCGGCCTGCGCAACGCCACCGCGCCCTGCTCGTCGTGTCAGAGCAAGGTCGCGCCGAAGGCCTGGACCCCGGTAGCTGCCGGAGCGGCGTGCAACGACGGTAGCGCGTGCACGGTGAACGACTCGTGCAAGCAAGGGTCCTGCGTCGGAGGCACCCTGAAGCTGTGCAACGACAACAACAAGTGCACGCTCGACACCTGCAACGGAGACATCGGCGCGTGCGAGTTCAAGCCAACCTTCGATCCGAACTGCAAACCTTAGAGGCTGGGACGGCCTACGGCGCTAGGTCACGTACCGCATGAGCCCGAGCACCATGGCTTCGAACTGACCGTTCGTGAACCCTTGCCGATTCAGCGGCAGCGCGCTGTCTGACATGACGTTGTGGGGATCACCCTCCATCACGTCGTGTGGGTTGGGGTGAGTCCGTCGCTCGCGGACCTCCACGCCCTCGGTAGCCGCGCCGGTGGTCGCGTGGAGGCCGAAAAATCGGCCCAGCTCATGTGTGAGCGTGGCGGCGGTGCGCCGGTGTAGGGACAGGAACACCCCCCACGGCGACCGGGACACATCGGGATAGCGGCCGGCTTGATGTTCGAACCCGCCGACGTAAAAGGCGGGCAACGTGCGCTGGTGAGCGTGGGCCACGCGTTCGCTCCGCAATCGGGCTAACTCCGCCGCCAACACCTCGCTCTCGGCGTGGCGGGCTTGGAAGGTGATCCACGGCTCGTGGTGCAACAGCACGTCGTGGGCGATCGGCGCCCGCTCAATCGTCACACCGTAGCGACTGAAGAACAGGTTGGCGTGATGAATGTCATCCTGAAGCGCCGCTTCAGCGCGTTCACGCAGATCAACGAACGTCGTCAACGACAGTCGCAGCGGCCGAGTCGCGTGCAGCCACGGCCGATGGCGTGCAAACGCGTCGATCCGTCCATCACCCTCATCATTGGCGAGCCACCGGTCGAAGACGCAGCGCCGACCGTCGATGTCGAGCCAATCGACGCGCCAACCTGCGGCGAGGCCGTCATTGTTGTGTCGCAACCACGCACCGACGACGACGCCGACGTCCTCCGACCACTCGCGAAAATGATCTGTGCCCCCGGTCCGAAAGGCGCGGTGCTCTGGCTCGTGCAGGCGGATCCACGGCGTGCTTGTGACTGTGCCGATGACCTGCAGAAAGATCGGGGAATCGGTGCCAGCGAGGAACGCGTCAGAGGTCTGCACCACCACGTCGTAGGCGCGCGCGGCGGTGTCGTGCACAGACGAGGCGTCGAGCCGATAGGGCGGCTCGTCCAAAGCCAACCACGCGTCAAAACGATGCACGTCGTCATCGACCTGAATGTAGTCCAGCGCCCATCCACCCAGCAGGCCGCCGGCGCCGATCTGCACGTTCACAACCGTCACGTCGCCCGGGTCCACGGCGCTTGCGACGGTCAGCGTGAACGTCTCCGTGGTCGCCCG
>CALENB010000268.1 GCA_937910235.1 uncultured Myxococcales bacterium
AAGACGACGGTGAGCGTGATCTCCACCATGGGATCATTGAAGACCTTGCCCAGCCACCAGGAGACGACTCCGGCTAGCAGCAGGCCGACGGCGAGGCCACCAAACACGACGACAGCGAAATGACTCAGGGTGGCGCTGGCGCCGTGAAAGTGCTGGCCAGCGGCTAACTCGATGAGGACGCCAAACACCACGATCGCGGTGCCGTCGTTGAGCAGCGACTCGCCTTCGATGAGGTGAGACATGCGCTTGCTCACGCCGAGCTCACGCAGCAGCGCGACGACAGCGACTGGATCGGTCGCGCTGATGAGGGCGCCAAAAACAAACGACATCAGCAGCGCGCCCTGCGGCACGAGGTCCATGTTCGGGCGCTCGGCGAGGTGAGCGTAGGCGGCCTGCCATTCCCAGCCAAAGGGGGAGAGCAGCGCGTAAAGCACGCCGCCTGTCGCCGCCGTGGCGACGATGAGCGCGGGCACCGCGTAGACGATCGCGGGTCCAACGGTCTTCTTGAAGGTGTGCAGGTCGATCGCAAACGCCGACTCGAAGATGAGCGCCGGCAGAAACACGAACATGATCAGGTCGGGGCTTATGTCCCGCGCGCTACCCAGCGCGAACACCAGATATTGGCCTGGATGCGGGTGAAAATGGGGATCCGCGAAGCTGCGCATGACGTCTTCGAGGTCGAAAAATGGCTGTTTGAGCGCGACACCGACGCCGATCCCGATGACGAGCATGGCGATGGTGTAGGGAAATCGCAGACGCGACGCGATCGCGCGGGTCGCGACGCCGACCGCGAGCGCGATCGTCATCGTGATCACGACCGCGAACTCCGTTCCGTGATGCATGAAACCTCCGAGTGCGATGAATCCGCAACGTAGCGTGGATCGCCTCGGTTGGAAACTCCGCGCGCGTAGGGATTGCGCGCCAACAACGGCGCGCGTGCCAAGGCGCCGCGCGATGCGTCCTGTCGGCGACGGCTGCGTGTGGGGGTTGGGGCGGCGCGACAAATACCTCCTTGCCAGCGTTCGGGCGCGTCGCTACGGTGCGCCCACTTGTCCCCGAAATCGCCTTGGAGTTCCCCGTGTCGCTGCTTCGTTTGTCCCGTGTTCGCTTATCTTGCGTGCTGGTCCTCGCCCTGTCTTTGACCGCGTGCGGGGGGATGCAGTTCGACCGGACGTCTGGTGCGTACAAATACCGTGCGCTGCCCATGGGCGCAGAGGTGTCCGTCGCGGCTTCGGCGCAAGCGTTGCCACAGCCCACTGTGGATATCGGCGGGCTCGCGTGGAAAGTGGAGACTCGAACCCAACCTCAGGCCGACGAGGCGAAGGCGCTCGAGCGCTTCAAGCGACACGCGGCCCGCTATGGCTGCGATGCGGTTGTGGCCATGAAGGCGACGACGTCGGAGCAGAAATCGACGAAAAAAGTGAAGAAGATGGGGCCCGAGGGCAAGTATGTGTACGAGGCGGTCGAGACGACCCTCTATACGCACGCCTACAGCGCACGATGTGTGCGCTCCGCCAAGGCGCCTGGGGGACTGGTTGAGGCCGGGCAAACGGCGGCGCCTGCAGAAGCGCCGACAACCCCAACGACACCGACGAAGCCGCCCAGTTCGAGCGGTGGCGTTTCGCCAAGGAAGGCGCCCGAGAAGCGCGAGAAGGTCGAGAAGGACGTGGATGTCGGCGCCGTCTGGCTGGCCCTGAGTCCCTATGGCAACAACCTGCTGAAGAACTGGAAACGCGCGTTGGATAAGCCGCCCGCCAGCGCGCATGACGTGTTGGCCGCGTTCTCTGAATTGATGGTCCAGGTCAGCGGTCCGACCGGCATCTGGCGCAAGACCGTGCCGAACGATTGGTTTGGATGCCCCGCAAACCCGGCTCAGGAGCAATGCACAAAGCTGAAGGTGGCGACGGCTGAGTTCCGTGCCTGGGACACCCTGCAGCGCTCTATGGAGCGGCAGTCGCCGGAGTCGGCGCGCGGCTGGATCAAGCGAAATCGACGACGGCTCATGGGTTACTTGGCGCGGTATGTGCCGCAGTCGCCGAATCTGACAGGGCTGCAGCAGACCCCGCTCTATCTCGACAAAGTCCGCTAGACGTCGACTTTGGTGAAGGCGCCGCTGGCAACGCGCGGTGTCGGTTGACAGGCGCACCGCCAAAACCGACCCTCTTGCCACGATCAATCCACGCCTAGGCTACGAGAGCAGCGTCTGGATTGCGCCTCCGAACCGCCCCCTGTCGTGACCGAAACAGTCGGTGTGCGAGGTCGTCATGCTCATCGGCCGAATCTATGCCGAGCGATACCGAGTCGAGGCGTTGCGCTATGAGGGCGCGTATGGCTGCGTGTACAAGGCGTGGGAGGTCGAATCTGGCGGGTTGGTCGAGTTGCATGTGATGTGGCCGGAGATCAGCCAAGCCTCCGGCGCTGCCGACACCTTCATCGAGCTGCTCAGCCGGGTAGACGTGGCACGAGGCGCGCATCTGCGCCGGCTTGAGGACTTTGGGGTCGCCGACGACCAGAGCCTGTTCCTGACGTACGCGCTGATCGATCGCCCCACCCTGGCTCAAGAGGTCCGTCTCCACGGCGCCCTCGCCGCCGAACGCGTCGCGTTGATTGGGCGACAGGTGGCCGAAGCGCTCGCCGTCTTACATGATGAAGGGTTCGCTCACGGCGGCCTCACGGCGCAGTGTGTGCTGCTGAGCGGCCGGGCCGGCGCGGAGTCTCAGGTGAAGGTGGGGCTCGTCGGCATGGCCGACCTGCTCGCCCGAGCGCCGCTGCCCGACGCCCGCATCCAGGTCCTCGATCGCGATCTGCTCGGCTTGATTCAGCGCGAGGGTGTCCGCGGTGCCCGATCGACTGGGGCGGTGGTGCCGACCGACATTCACGCGATCGGCGCGATGCTGTTCCACGCCGCGACGGGTTCGTCTCTATACGATGTGCTGCACGACGCGATTCCGACGCCCGCCGGCCGCGACCGCGCGATCGAGGCCGCGCTTGAAGGGGTGAAGACGGAGCTCGCGGAGGTGATCCGGGCCGCGACGTCGGAGCGGCAAGGCGGACGTTTTCAGTCGGCGCGTGCGATCGCCGGCGCGCTGCAAGGCGTCGATGATACGCAACTGGCCGCCACGCCCGAGGCGGACGAGCCCAAGGCCATCGACCCCATGCCCGCCGCCAAGTTTGGCGCGACCGTGCACGGCAACTTCCAGTTGGCAGACATGATCGTCGCGGGCCGGCCCGGCTTGGCTCCAGCCGGTCCTGACAGCGGCGCGATCGGTCCTGGCGTCGTGCACATGCGCGAGCAACCGCCTGCGGACGGTGTTCAGGCCGCCGTGCGCGCGACCGACGGCCTGCGGGGGATGCGATCCTTCAGTCCCGTAGCTCCGCGCGACGACCACGACGCTGACCAGCCACCGCCCCGCGGCGAACAGCACGTGACGACGGACGAGCTGCTGATTGTCGCCGACCTGCCGCCTGCGCGGCCAGAGAGCCGCGAGACCGTGCGCGAGGGCAGCCTCAAGGCCACACAACACGGCCCGCCTCAGGTTCGTGTGGCGGCAGACGTCGCGCGCCAGCGCAAAGAGACCGTAAGATCGGCCCCGGAGACCGTGAGCTTCAGCATCCCGAACCTCAAGAGCGGGGCTCGCGCGGCGCCGGTTGGGGAGGTCACGCCGGTCGCAGGGTCCGCCGCTGAGGGCTGGAAGCCGGGCCCGATCTTTGCCCCCGTCGCACACCCGGACACTAGGCGACGGCGCAAGACGGTCAGCGGGTCGGACCGGATGTTCGCCAGCCAGACCCTGACGCCGGCATCCGAGGGGTACGCACCGACGGACCTGGTCGACGCGCACGTCTCGGGGTCTCCGTCGACCAGCGACCACGCCGAGCTGCGCCGAACACAACCCGCCGCCAACGTGGGTGCGAGGATCGACGCCCATCAGGCCGCGACCCTAACGGATCGCAAGCGGGTCCCGCGTGGGGTCAATCGCGACACCCGGCCAGCGTCGGCTTCGACAGAGGTCGCCACGTTCGACTTGTCGGACGCCCACGACGTTGAGGACTTCGACGACGGCACGCCGCCACCGCCCGCGACGGCTGGGTTTGGAGGGTCTGCGGCTGGGGCGCCTGTGTCGGAGGCCTTCGTGCCGTGGCGGCGCGACGAGCCGCCAACCCCACCCATCTCCGACCAGAGCACCGCCGCCGACCGCGCCCCACGCGGCGCAGCGACACAACCGCGGCCCTCAAGCTCCATCGAGGCCATCGTGGCGGTCGACGGGTTCTTCGACGGCGATGACGACGGTCGCGACGGCGGTGACCAAACGGCGGGCGCGCCGGACACGCCGATCCCAGGCGAGCCCACTGTCGGTGCAACAGCTAGGGTCTCCTGGCCCGTCCTTGCGGCGCTGGCGGCGCTGCTCGTAGCCGTGGGCGTCGCGACGGCGTTTCAGGCGGGATTTTTGGGCCAGAAGACGTCTTACCGGAAGGTGAACGACCAAGCGCCAGTCACCGCTCGTGCCGAGCCAACATCGCCTGCATCGACCGTGCCGCCTGCATCGGCCGCGGCGCCCGCGGCGCCACCGGTCGCTGTGGTCGCCAACGCTGGGAACGTCGCCACCGCCGAGAAGGTCGCCGTCGGAGGCGGCGTCGCCGAGCTGGCGGACGCCTCGCACGTGGCATCCGGCGCTCAAGCGAGCGACGACACCGACGACGACTCGGGCGACGAACCCGCCGACGCTCGCCCTGGGATTGGGGCGCCGGCGCCGGCCGTGGGTCAGGTGGCGACGGCGGATCCGGTTGAAAGCGCACCTTTGGCTGCGGCGGCCGTGGCCCAACCGCCATCGAAGCGACAAGCCGACTCTGCGCCTGTCGCTGCTGGGGCGCCGCCAGTTGAGGAGCGTCGCGCGGCCGCCCTGTCTGCACCGGCCGCCCTGTCTGCACCGGCCGCCCTGTCTGCACCGGCCGCCCTGTCTGCACC
>CALENB010000269.1 GCA_937910235.1 uncultured Myxococcales bacterium
TCAGATACTGCTCGGACGAAACGCCCAGCAGCTTGCAGGTCTCAATCAAGCTGTACATCACGGCCGCCACCTGCGTTCCGCGCAAAGATTTGGAACCGTAGTGATTCTTCCTTCCGATTGCTGGCCCTCGCATCCCGCGTTCGAGCAAATTGTTGGTCAACGGCACACGTGCGTCGCCCGCGAACACCACCAACCGGGTCCACAAGTCGTCCATGTAATTCACGGCACGGTCGAGCGACGACCGCGGCACGGCTCGCACTTCTTTGCGCCACGTCCGGATTTTCGCCAGCACGGCTTTCGATTCGGTCGCGCGGCGGCGGCCCAACTCCTCAAGGCGTGCGGCGTCACTCGGCCAATCCGTCTCCGCAACCTCTCGATCGATCCGAAACAACTCGCCGATGAGCCCGATGACCTCCGTCGCCTCCGGATAGTCGGCCTCGCAATGCACGTATTTTCGCCTGACGTGCGCCCAACAGGCCACGAGGGTGAAGGTCGCTAAACCCTTGCCTTTGCGGGCTCTCTGCAAGGTTCCGTAGGCGACATATCCGTCGACCATGGCGATGCCAGCGAACTTCCCCATCACCTGACCGGCGACCTTGTGGCTGCGCGACGAGGCGATGGTGTAGTGAATTCCGTCTGGCTGCCCCACGGCCCAAACCCACCATTTCTTCTTGCCGGTGAGCATGCGCCACGTGGTCTCGTCGGCGCCGATGACGTCAGCGCCGAGCACGTGCTCCCGCAAGGCGTCATACGTCGCCACGAACAGCCTGCTCAACGCGAAGAGCTGGTCCCACAACGTCTGGCGGGTAACGACAAGGCCGCGGTCAGCCATCGACCTCTCCTGCCGTGCCAGCGGCATGTGCTTGAGATACTTGTCGAGCGCGACCGCAAGCGCGAACGCCATGGAATATCGACCGCCTGAAATGAGTCGGTTTGGCCCTGGCGCTGTTTGCACATGGCCACCGCACTTACAGCGCGCCTTGTGGCGTTTGTGCTTGTGCACCACGAACTTCCGTTCGATGACCGTGACTTCCTCGGAGTCCTCCGTCTGGCCGGTCCAAAGCTCGACGGTCTCGCCGCACAGCGGGCAGTCGTCGAGCTTCTCGATGGGGTGCTCTAGCTCTTCGATGGGCAAGTTCGGCTGCTCGGTGGGGCCATGGCCGGTCTGCGGCGCGCGCTCCTTGTCGGGCTTGACCTGACCTCTACGCTCAGAGGACTGCGCAAATTCTCGATGTCGCTGCGCACGCAGCTGCTCGGCGAGCAGGTCGAGCTCTTGCTGCAGCGAGCTCGCCGCGCTGCCTTCGAGAGTCTGAAGACGCTCCTTCAACTCGACGAGCTTACGGTGCAGAACGTCGTTTTCACGCTGCACCAGCGAAGCCTTGCTTCGCAGGATCTCGATGTCTGACTCGCGCTCAAACCACTTCATGACAAGCATCAAAACACACGGAGATCCCCAAAACAAGGGTGCGGAGCAGGTAAGTTTGGGCTGATTTCACAGGGATTTTCGGGCGAGCACGTCGGCCCCGTCGAGGAAGACCGCCAGCTCGTCGGCGGACAGCCGCACCGGCTCACCTGGCGGCCCGCGCCACAGGCTTGGGAAGCAGCCTTTCGACAGGCGCTTGTGCAAAATACATAGCCCCGAGCCGTCGTAGGTCAGGACTTTCACCGTCGTTTTTCGACGGTTGAGGAAGAGAAAGGCGTCGCCACCGAGCAGCTCCTTGTCGAGCTGCCAGGTCACGAGATGCGAGAGGCCATTGAATCCTTTCCTCATATCGCACGGTGCTGGGTAGGCCCATACGCGACCCGTGAGGCGGATCACGATAGACCTCGCAGCACCGCGACAACTTGGTCGACGTCGAGGCCTTGCACGACGTAGCCACCGGGGCATTCGAGTCTTAAGGACCTACTGACGGGGGCCGCAGGGAGCGTCACGGCGACGGGTTCACCTACGACCTCAACGGGTACCAGGCCGCGCTTCCGCGACGCGGATAGCCACGCCTGCAGCGTCGACGTAGGCATCCCAAGCGCCCTCGCAATCATCCGAATCTTCTCGCCGGCGGCGCGGCGCGCAACCGCGAAATCGATGACGGCTGTCTTGAGCGGTCTGGGGATCGCATGGCCGGGGCCACGGCGATTGATGGCGAGGGCAGCGACGAGTTCTGGCGGTGGCGACATCTGTGGCTCCTGGGTGGGCAGGTGCCAGCATTGTCAGCTTGAGACGGGATTCAGCGCCAGACGTGGTAGGGCGAGCACGTACGATGGATCTCAACCTAGCGACACCCGATCACACCACGTTTTCAAGATGTAGTAG
>CALENB010000270.1 GCA_937910235.1 uncultured Myxococcales bacterium
GTGTTCGCGAGACTGCCTGGTCTACCGTCATGGACGAAACGATGATCGAGGCCCCTTCACAGGTCGCAGTTTCACAGCTCATCTCGCGGCCACCGCAGACAGCCCTTGACGACTACCCTGTCCCTGCGGCATCGAGAGGCTCACCCGTTGGAGGGCGCCATGGCTGGTATCGATCCGGATCGTACGTTTGTCTCGTTGCACATCGCTGTTCTGACCGTGTCTGACACACGGACCGCCGCGGACGATCGGTCGGGTGACACGCTCGTCGCTCGGCTCGAAGCGGCTGGTCACCAGCTCGCCGCGCGTCGGATCGTGCCCGATGACGTGGACGCCATCATCAGCCAGCTCCGCGCTTGGGTCGCAGATGAGGCGGTGCAGGTCGTCCTGACCACCGGCGGCACGGGGATCACAGGTCGTGACATCACGCCGGAGGCGTGCAGCGCCGTCTTCGACAAAGTGATCCCTGGATTCGGCGAGCTGTTTCGCTGGCAGAGCTACCGCACGATTGGCAGCTCGACGATCCAGAGTCGCGCGATCGCCGGATTGGCGGGCACCACGCTCATTTTCGCGCTACCTGGCTCCACAGGCGCATGCAAAGACGCATGGGATGGTATCCTCGTCGAGCAGCTCGACGCGCGTTTTCGCCCGTGCAACTTCGTCGACCTCATGCCCCGTCTCGGCGAAGTCTAGGCCACAGGCCGTGAAACCTCGGCAAAGGAGCGCTGTTGCATCCGTTCGACGCCACACTTGAGCACCTGAGAGAGCAGTTCGTCGCCGGTGCGCAGCAGCGTGTACGACGCATCTCTGACCTTGTGCTGCGACTAGGCCAAGACAGCGGTGACACCGCCGCCCTTGAAGACCTCCGCCAGCACGCGCATCGGCTCGCTGGCGCAGCCGCCACGTATGGGTACCCTGAGCTCGCCCGCAATGGGCAGGAGATCGTCGCCGCCGCGCGCGAGCTGGTGGCCAGCGATCTGCCGGTGCCGGAGCGGACGTTGCAGCGGTGGCAGGACACGCTGGCTGTGCTGCGGCTGACCATTGGCCGCGCCCACTCCGGCGCCATCGCCCCGCTCACCAGCCGAGATTTGGAGCCTGACGGCGCGGTCCTCCTCATCATGGCGTGGGGCCCCGCCCGCGAGCGGCTGGCGCGCGTGCTGCAAGCGCAGGGGCTGCGTGTGCGCACGGCGTCGGACCGCGCCACCGCCCGACGCGCGCTGCGCAACGAGCCGCCGGACGCCCTGGTGATCGATCTCGCCGTCCAGGGTGGCACCGTCATGCAGGTCGTCGAGACGCTGCGCGAGCAGGCTGGCGGCGACCGCACCGTGGTGTTGTTTCTCACCACTGAGGGGCGCTTCGACGACCGCTTGGAGGCCATCCGCGCGGGTGCGGACGCCGTGCTCGAGGGAGAGGCGCTCCCGGAGCGGGTCTCCGCGAAGCTGCAGGAGCTGCTCCGTCGTCAGAGCAAGAACTTGGGCCATGTCCTCTACTTGGAGGGCGATCCCGACCAAGCCGCCTACGTCGAACGCCTGTTGCGCGCGGCCGGCTACCACGTGACTGTCTGCATCGATCCTGCGCGATTTGGCGAGACCGTCGCAGCGGTGGCGCCTGATTTGGTGCTGATGGAGATGGTGCTGCCCGGTGTTCGTGGCGTCGATGTGGCGCGGGCGCTGCGGCAGGAACCTCGGTATCACAGCCTGCCGCTGCTCTTCCTGACCACGGACAGCGTCGCGGACGGAGGCATGGGCGAGGCCGACGGCTGGCTTAAAAAGCCGATCGAACCGAGGCTGCTGCTCTCGACCATCGACAACCACCTGCAGCGGGCGCGGCTGCGCGCTGAGCTGCGTGAGTTCGATAGCGCCACCAATCTGGTTCACCACGCGGCGTTTGAGCGGCAGCTCTCGCAGTGGATGACGACCGGAGACCCCGCGCGTGTGCCGTGCGCCCTCGCCATCGTCGATCTCGACGTCACGGCCGAGCTCAACGCCCGCTTCGGCCACGCTTTGTGCGACGACCTGCTGCGGGGGCTCGGACAATCCCTTCAGTCGCAGGTGCGCGGCGCCCACATTTGCGGGCGATATGACGGCGACGCCTTTGCCTTGCTGATCCTGGATCAATCCGAAGAGGACATCGAGGGCGCCCTCGACGAGCTTCGCGCCACGTTCGCCAGCGCGGAGCGCTACGCCCCAGACGGTCGCGTGTTTCAGGCGAACTTCAGCGTCGGCGTGGCGCGCTATCAGCCCGGGTGGCGGCGCCCGCAGCTCTGGTTGGCTGCGACCGAGGACGCAGTTCGAGCTGCGAAACAAAAAGGCGGTGGGCGTGTCACGCTCGCGTCCGGGTCGGATCGCCCTGCCCTCAACGTGCCGCGGTTGCGGTCCAAATCCAGCGCCACGAAGTCACGGCAGCGCTAGAACAGCGAGTTTCCGCCTGAATAGGTGAGACCCGGATGTCACGGGGATCACTGCGCGGAGGATCACTGCGCGGAGGATCACTGCGCGGAGGATCACTGC
>CALENB010000271.1 GCA_937910235.1 uncultured Myxococcales bacterium
GCTGCGATGAAGCCCGCCGCGGCGCCGGCAGCCGCGGCGCCGGTGGCGGCGCCCCCAACGCCAGGGCACACGCACGACGCGACGGCGCACGACGGGGTGGTCGCGCGCCTCGGGGCCACCGGTCAGGCGGTGGACGGCTGGATCGAGTTGAAGCTCCACGATGACAAAGGCGATCTGGAGCTCTGGCTCACGTTGGACAAAGCCGGCTCCAAGCCGCTCGACCTGCCGCTCGACACCAAAGTGAGCGTGCGATTCGTAGACAAGTCGAACAAAACCGTGCTGCTGAAGCCGCGTGATACCAAGTCGAACCCCGACGAGCGCGGCGCCAGCCACCTGCGTGATGGCAAGACCAACTACTTCGTCTTCCCCGGCACGACGGGCGCGGACGCTACGTGGTTGATGGGCGAGGCGTTCTCGTCGATCGCCGTGGTGGAGCTGACGCAGGGAGGGCGTACCGTCACGGCCCAAGAGTTTGTTTTGCGTCCGCACGGCCACGGCCATGACCACGGCCATGACCACGGCCATGACCACGGCGCGCACGGTAATTAGTGGGTCCAACGACGATCAGGGTTGTATGTACCGAGGTTTTCCGTACACTTTCGCCGCCTCGCTTCCACTGGTTCGAGGCACCTGCTCGCGAGCAGCAATCAACTCGCACCTGCGAAAGCCGGTGCACACGCGCGGCCGAGCCGCGCAACGGGGATCGACCAGAGTCCGCTCGGTCGTATTCCACTAGGGAAGTTTATGGCGAAGGAAGAAGGTCTCATTGTGGAGGGCACGGTTGTCGAACCACTCCGGAACGCGATGTTCCGCGTGGAATTGCCGAATGGCCACAAAGTGCTCGCGCACGTGTCGGGCAAGATGCGCAAGTACTTCATCCGCATCCTTCCCGGCGACAAAGTCACGGTTGAGCTGTCGCCCTACGACCTCACGCGTGGCCGCATCACCTACCGCGCACGGTAGACGGTCGCTGGCTTTGTGGCGACGGTTGACGCTGTCATCAAAGTCGTAATTTTCATGATTTAAGCTAGTTACCTGCGGCGATTCGTCGCATGCAAACGCGTCGCTTGTGGTCCGCGTCGACCTTCTCTAGGGTCGGGCGTAGTCAACTTGCCTCGGAGCCCAACTGTCATCAGTGGCAGCCGGTACGGGTGCGCCTGGAGGCCAGCGTGTTTAACCGACGACTACGATTCTCACCAGCCAGTCATCCCCATGCGCCGACCGTGCTAGCGCACGTTGCGCCGCTTTGCGGCCGGTTTTTCAGCCTGACAGCGGGGCTCGCGATCGCTGTGATGTGCGCCGCGCTGGTTACGCCGTCGCAGGCCGCCGCCGCCGGAGGGAAGGCCAAGTGGGAGCTGGTCTCCAACGACGACGGCGTCCGTGTCACACGCAAGCAGATCCCGGGCAGCAGCATGCTGGCTTTTCGTGGCGTGATGACGGCGAACATCCCAATCTCCAAGGTTATCGCCGTCTTTGTCGCCCCGAACACACGGCGTCACTGGGTGGACCGCTGGGACGCTGACCGCGAGCTTGACGTGCCCAACTCGATGGAGCGCATCTATTGGATTCGGTTTGACCTGCCCTTTCCAGTCAGCGACCGCGACTACGTGCTGCATGCAAAGGCGACGCGGTTCCCCAAACAGCGTGTTTTTACGGCCAAGATTCGGTCTGTTCAACACGCGCGAGCCCCTGCACGCTCCGACGCGGTGCGTGGGGTCGTTGAGAGCACCTACTACAAGTTCGAGGCGCTCCCGGGCGGCGAACGCACCAAGTTGACGGTTGAGGTGCACACCGATCCGCGTGGCATGCTGCCGGCGTGGCTCGTCAACATCATCCAGAAGAAGTGGCCCTACAAGACGTTGCGCGGGCTCGTGCGGGTGGCGAAGGGCGCCGGCGTCAAACCACACCCCGACTACCTCGACTGGCATACGCCGTATGTGGCCCCGCCCGCTCCGCAGCCAGCGCCTGCGCCGCAGCCAGCGCCCGTCCGGCCGCCAGCGCCGACGGGCGCCCCGCCAACGACACCGGCGGGAAAATGAGGCGATGGTTCCAGCGGTGAAGCCCGGGAGCGCGCCGAGTCGGCGCGTGACGACCCTGTCGGTTCTCCTGGTGCTGTTGGCGCTGCCGGTGCTGTTCTCGGCCTGTAAAGCGCCCGCTGCAGGCGGCCCTGCGCCGCAGGACCAGACAGGGCGGGTCAGCGACGACGCGACCGCGGTTGGCGCGCGGTGGCGCGCTTGCCGACTACCAGGTCTCGCCGAGGCAGCGCAGTGTGCGTTCATTCCAGTCTTCGAGGACAGGGCTCGCGGCGCAGGCCGGGTGCTGCGCATCCACGTGGCGCGCTTGCGGGCGACGAGCCGCACGCCGAGTCCGGATCCCGTCCTTTTTGTCGCCGGCGGCCCCGGTCAAGCCGCAAGTCAGGTCGTGGCCCAGGTGTTGCCAGGATTGCAGCGCGTGCGGCGCCACCGAGACCTGCTCTTTGTCGACCTGCGCGGCACGGGGCTGTCCGGCGGACTGAACTGCCGCACCCAGGGCGACGCCGATCTGAGCGAGGCGTTCGCCGTCCAGGTGCCGCGCGCGGTCTTGGCCCGCTGCCGCGCTTCGTACGACGCAGACCTGCGGCAGTACACCACCGCGAACGCCGTCGATGACCTCGAGCAGCTGCGCCTTCAGCTGAAACTCGGCAAAATCAACGTCGTGGGTGTCTCGTACGGCACGCGCGTGGCGCTGACGTGGATGCGGCGACACCCGGACGCGCTGCGGTCCGCCGTGCTCGACAGCGTCGCGCCGCCACAGATGCCGCTCTTCGTCTCGTTCGCCAAAGACGCCCAACGGGCATGGCAGCTGCTGGTCCGAGATTGTGAGGCCTCAGCCGCGTGTCATCGCCGCTTTCCAAACGTGCGCGGCAGCCTCGTCCGGTTGTTGGACCACGTGCCGCAGACGGTGCACGTGCAGCATCCGGTGACGGCCGCCGGCGCCGACATCAAGCTGACGCGACGCGGCGTGGCGATGGCCATGCGGGGCTTGCTCTACAGCGCGGACCTCGCCGCGCTGCTGCCCCTGACGATCGACCAAGCGCTGGCCGGCAACTGGCAGCCGCTCGTCGCGCAGACGCTGATTTTGTCGGACAGCGCGGCCGATACCACGAGTTTTGGCCTGACGCTCTCCACGGTCTGTGCCGAGGATGCGCCGCGCGTCGGGGCGCTGGATCTGGCTGCGGAGGTGTCTGGCACCTTTCTGGGGCGTAGCGCTGTCGACACCCTGACCGAGATGTGCGCGGCTTGGCCCCTGGCGCCCGGCGGTGCGCCTGCGGACGCAGCGCGGAGGCTCAAGTCGACCGCGGCCATCTCGACCGCGACGCAGGTCGCCGGCGCCGTGACGAGCGATGTGCCCACGCTGCTGCTCAGCGGCGAGGCCGATCCCGTGACCCCGCCGCGCTGGGCTGAGCTGGCTGCCCAAGGGTTGCGTCGCGCGCGCCACGTCATCTTGCCGGGCATGGGGCACAGCGTCGGCCGGCAGGGCTGTGCGCCCAAGGTCGTCGCGGCGTTTATCGCTGGCGCTGAGAGACCGGGCGCAGCCGCGGTGGACGTGAGGTGTGATCGGCCGACGCGCCGCCCCGCCTTCTTCCTCAGCCCGTCCGGACCCACGCCCTAACCCGTAGCGGGCGTCGTGGGCGCCTCGGCTACTCGGACGCCTCCGGGAGCGTCAGCCAAGCCTTGGCGTTGGACCGATCAAACGCCGCCTTGAGGTGCACAGCGTCGGTCCCTGTTCGCGCAGCCAGCCACGGCAGATCGAGATCCTCCACCACCGCGATCATGCGCCGCGTCCAGACCTCGCCGAGATCAGCGAGCCCCGTGGTGTTCAACTCGGTGCTGCTCGACTCCGCGCTCATGAAGGGCAGGGTCACGAACGCTAGCGTCAGCAGCTGCTCGCTGCGGTAGTCGTCCAACAGCGTCTCGAACGCGTAGTCCTGCACCCCAGCCGCCAGTAATCCGGCGTGATAGCGGTGCAACAACGCGGTCTCATTGTCGCGGCGCACCTCCGCGTCGACGCTTAACGCCAGGAAGTACGCCACATCGAACACGCCCTTGCCCTTGCGCGCCGCCTGCCAGTCGATGAACGCGAAAGAACCCGTGTCGTTGGCCGGGAAGAGCATGTTGCCCACACGCGCGTCGCCATGGAGCACCGTCGTCGGCGGCAAGCTGTCGTACCGCCAGGTCGCCCGAATCAAATCGCCGAAGAGCTCCGCGTCGTCGCCTTCGAAGAGAGAGCCCATGTAGTCGATCACGGCGTCAGGGACGACCGTCAGAAACGTCGCCTCGTCGCGCTGCCAGTAGCGGCCATGCAGCGCGGCGAACCCGTCCATGGCGAGGCCACACTTGTCCGCAGGGCAGCCCGCTCGCTCCGTGACCTCGACGGTGTCCGTCAACCGATCCATGACGATGCAGAGGTTGCCGGACATCTTGTGCAGCTCGGCGATCCACGCCCGCGGCGTCGCCACGGCAGGGTCAGCGGAGAGCTCCCGATAGACCCCCGCCTCTTTCGCGGCGTTCTCCTGCAGCAGGTACGTCGCGTGGTCTCGCAACGACGTGACCTGCGGCGCGAACTTCGCGACAAAATGCCGGACTTCCGGGCCCGTTGCGGTCGTGAAGCCAACATCGACGGTCGCCACGAGCGAGCGAAAGGCCTCGTTGACCTTGAAGCGGGTCACCTCGAACAGCGTGACCTCTGCGTCTGCCGGCAGCCCACCTGCCGCCTTGAGTCGGGCGATGCACCACGCCGGATCGTCGCGCATGGCGTCAGGGTTCCGCGGAAACGGCATCTTGGGCAGCAAGCGCTGGTCGATCCAGGTGCCCACCATGAAGGCGGCGAGGAGCAGCTTGAGCAGCAGATGCATCACGAGGCGTTGAATCATGGTCGCAGTGTCGCATGGTCATGCCCGCCGAACCAACCCAATCGCCGTCTGTTCCGGTAGCCTGGGCGGGAAGGGCTGGGCGGGAAGGGCTGGGCGGCGAGAGGCTGTCCGGCCCGCACGACCGCAGCCAGCACGACGCGGGGCCCACCTTGATTGAAGCGCAGCACCTAGCGAAGCAGTTTGGCGAGGTTCACGCCGTTCGTGACGTGAGCTTCGTCGCGCGTGATGGCGAGATCACCGGGCTGCTGGGTCCAAACGGCGCCGGCAAGACCACGGTGATGCGCATGATCTCGGGCTTGTTGCGTCCCGACGTGGGGCAGGTTCGGGTGCAGGGCATCGACGTTCACACCTCGCCGTTCGCCGCGCGCCGTGCCATCGGCGTGTTGCCGGATGGTCGCGGCCTCTATCCACGGCTCACCGCGCGAGAGCATCTCCGCTACTTCGGCGAGCTGCATGGCGTCGACGCGGACGCGCTTTCAACCCGGATCGACGGCCTCAGCGCGCGGTTGGGCATGGCGCACATCATCGATCGCCGGGTCGCGGGCTTCTCGCAAGGCGAGCGGATGAAGGTGGCGTTGGCGCGGGCGTTGGTCCACGACCCGCCCTGCGTGCTGCTGGATGAGCCGACCAACGGTCTCGACGTCATGAGCACCCGCGCCGTGCGGGCCATGGTGCGGGGGCTCAAGGCGGAGGGGCGGTGTGTGATCTTCTCAAGCCACATCATGCAGGAGATCGCGGCGCTGTGTGATCGCATCGTCGTGGTCGTCGGCGGTCGCGTCGCCCAGGACGGCACCGCCGAGGAGCTCATGGCGGCGACGCAGACGCAGACCCTTGAGGACGCTTTTGTCGACTGTATCGAGCGCCAGGGTGCCGCATGAGAGACACCGTGCGGGCCGTCGTGACGGTCGAATGGCGCTCCGCCGTGCGGGACCGCCGCGCGCTGCTCAGCGCCCTGATCTTTCCGATGGTGGGACCGATTTTGGTCGGCTTCATGTTCACCGGCATCGCCCGAACCATTGGCGCCGACGACACGCCGTCTTTGACGATTCAGGGCGCACAGCACGCCCCCGGGTTGATGTCTTGGCTACGGGTTCACGGCCTGACGCTGCACGCCGCCGGAGAAGACGCCGCGGCGCAGGTGCAGGCCGGTGCGCTCGACGTGCTGGTCGTGATCGAGCCTGGCTTCGACGCGAACTTCGCCGCCGGGAAACCAGCCACCGTGCAGGTGATCGCTGACTACGCACGCCCGGCGTCCGCGGCACACGTGCGCCGAGCGCAGCAGCTGCTGCAGACCTACGGCGCCACGATCGCGAGCTTTCGGCTGCTTGCGCGTGGGGTTCATCCGGGCATTTTGCAGCCGTTGAAGGTGGAGGAGGTCGACCTCGCCACGCCTGAGAAACACTCGGCGAAGCTGCTGACCGTCGTGCCGCTCTTCGTGATCCTCGCCTGTTTCATCGGCGGGATGCAGGTCGCGATCGACGCCACCGCCGGGGAGCGCGAGCGGGGCAGCCTGGAGGCGCTGCTGCTGAACCCGGTGCCGCGCTCGCACCTGGCGCTCGGCAAGTGGCTCGTCACGACGGCGTTTAGCGCCACAAGCGCCGTGCTGACCCTGTTGCTGTCCGTGATCAGCCTGAGCCTCGCCCCGTTGGAGGAGATCGGCATGCGCGGTGGGTTGGGCCTCACACAGATCACGCTGATCGCCGCCCTAGTCCTGCCCCTTGCGCCGCTCGCCTCTGCCGCACAGCTCTTCGTGGCGTCGTTCGCCCGCAGCTTCAAAGAAGCGCAGACCTGGCTGAGCCTGCTGCTCTTTATCCCGATGATCCCGGGCTTTATCGCCAGCGTCGTGCCGATTCGCCCGGAGGTGTGGATGTACGCGATGCCCCCGCTCGCGCAGCAGCTGCTCATCACCGACGCGCTCAGTGGCGTTGTGCCGGCGTGGTGGGCCGTCGCCCTCGCCGCCAGCGCGTCGCTGCTCTTCGCCGGCGTCGCGGTGTGGGGCACAGGCCGCATGCTCGACCGCGAACACATCATCTTCGCTGGCCAGTAGCCTCAGAGAAGCAGCCCGCGACCAGCATCCGCAGGCCCCGGCGCCATCACCAACAGCTGTAGACGTGCTCGAGCGTGCGATCCAAGCCGATCCCCGTGAGCACGGTCTTGGCGTTCAGCGCGTTGCCGTGTGTGTCGTACGTGAAGGTCGTGGTCGACTCCACGCTTGAATCTCCGTTGCTGTCGACCGTCTTCGTCGTCATCTGGCCAGCGGCGTCGTACGTGAACGCCGTGATGTGGTCTGGGTAGCCGCGCAACGCGGTGTCGAGCTCGATCGCGATGAGGCGGCCCTCCTTGTCGAAGCGCCGGGTGACCTGCGACGGCGTGCCGCCCTTACCGTCATCGTGTCGCTCGGTGATCTGGCCCATGCCGTAGATGTACTGGATGCTGTACGTGCCCTTCACGGTGCCGGTGACGTTGCCCTCATCGTCTTTTTTGTCGTAAGCGTAGCTGCATAGCAGGTTATAATCCTTGCTGTCTTTGGTGTACTCGTACTTGCAGTCCTGCGTGCCGTACGTCGTGTGGGTGCCCTTCAGCGTCAACTTCTGGCCGGCGGCGTTGTAGGTGTAGGTCGAGTCGTAGTTCGGCTCCGATCCGGTCGTCTCGTAGAACTCCGAGGTCAAGTTGCCGTCCGCGCCCCACACCCACTTCTTCGTGTAGATGTCGGCCATCAGCGCAGTGGCGCCAGGTCCGCTCTTCTCTTCCAGCGCGCGGCCTTCGGCGTCCCACGTGTACAGCACGACCTCTTTGTAGATCTTGCCCGCGCCCGAGACGTGGGTGGTGGAGCAGGGCCCCGGGTGCTTCTTGCTGAGCCCTGTGCCGGCCGTCGCGTCTGCGTCGTTCGTCGCTTTCGTGTCGGCGACATCGCTGCTGCAGCCGAGCGCGCAGCTGACGACCAGCGCGGAGAGGACGGCGACCGCGCGAAGGGCGCGTCGATGGGAGCAGGAGCGGTGATGCATGGGCGGTCTCTTGGGTTGAGCCTCGGAAGCGGGCCAGGGCGGTAGTGTTACGGATGACGCCCGTCGGTTCAAACGTCAACGTCTTGACACAGCGCGTCATAATAAGCCATGCTGAAGAAAGTTCGGTGTCATGTGCGCTTGGCAGAAGAAAAAAAGGATAAACAGAAAAATGCCACTGGATCTCATAGATACTACGCTGATCGATGCGTTGCAGCGAGATGGCAAGGAAGCCCTCGCTCGGCTGGGCGAACGCGTTGGGTTGTCGGCGCCGGCGGTGCTGGAGCGGCTGCGAAAGCTGGAGCGTCGCGGCGCGATTCGGGGCTACCACGCCGATGTCGATGGGCGTGTGGTGGGCTTGGACGTGACGGCCTTTGTCGGCGTGTCGGTCGGGATAGGCGCTGATCTGGACGCTGCGGAGGCGGCGGTGACGGCGATTCGTGGCGTCACCGAATGCCACCATGTCACCGGCGCGCACACGCTGTTGTTGAAGGTGAAGACCGAGAGCACGGCGACGCTGGAGCGCTTCATTCGGCAGCTGCGAGCGGTGCCCGGAATCGTGCAGACCGAGACCATGGTCGCCCTTGCCACGATCTTGGAGCGTGGGCCGTTGGCGCTGCCAGAGCCTAGTTTGTTGATGAAGCGAGGGCGGCGCCCGAGCTTAGGAGACGTATGAACGAAGAGAGCACCCAGAGGCAGACAGCGCTCGACGCGGCGGCGCGAATGGGGCTGTACCGGCGCGCGCATGAACATGGCAGCTGCGGCGTCGCGTTGGTGGCCGACACGCACGGCAACGCCAGTCATGAGATCGTGGCCCGCGGGCTCGGCGCGCTGGCACGGATGGCGCATCGAGGCGCGGTGGGCGCCGATCCGCTCGACGGCGATGGGGCGGGGGTGATGCTGCAGATCCCCGACGCGCTGCTGCGCGAGTCCCTCGTCCGTGGCGCGCTGTACTCCCAGTTTGGCGGGCCGCGCGGGGCGCCGGTCGCCGATGTGTTGCCGGCCGTGGGCCAGTACGCCGTGGCGATGTGCATGTTGTCCCCCGACCGGCGGCGGCGTGACACGCAGCGCGCGGCGTTGGCGCTGGCGGCGCAAGACGAGGGGCTGACGATCGTCGCTTGGCGTGACGTGCCCGTGCGCAGTCGCCACTTGGGCTCGGTGGCCACGCAAAGCCAGCCACACCATGCCCAGGCGTTCTTGACGTGGCCAGACGCCGCGGCGTCGCTCACCGAACCCGCGCTCCGGCTGCGATTGCTGCGTGTTCGCCGGGCCGCCGTCGGCATCGCCGCTGCCGACATCGCCGCTGCCGACATCGCCGCTGCCGACATCGCTGCTGGGGCAGACCGCACCGAATCCGACGAGAGAGCCGGCGTTGACCCGATGTACATCGCGTCCCTGTGCCACCGCACCATCGTCTACAAAGGTCTGGTCGTCCCAGGGCGCCTGCCGCTCTACTTCGTCGATCTGGGCGACCGCCGCTGCGAGTCCGTATTTATCGTCGTGCATCAGCGGTTCTCGACCAACACGGCCCCCGCTTGGCGTCGCGCCCACCCGTTTCGCGGCATCGCGCACAACGGTGAGATCAACACGCGTCGCGGCAATCAAGCGTGGATGCGGGCACGTGAGCCGTTGCTCCCGGCCGCTTTTCCGACGCCTGTGCTTGAACCGGACGGCAGCGACTCGTCCGACCTCGACAACGCCTTCGAGCTGCTGCTCGCCTCGGGCCGTGAGCCAGTCCATGCCATGCGCATGCTGATGCCGCCGGCGTGGCAGGAAGACAGCACCAAAGCGCCAGCGCTGCGGGCTTTTTTCGACTGGCATGGCGGCCTGATGGAGCCGTGGGACGGACCAGCCTTGGTGATTTTTGGCGATGGTCGACGGATCGGCGCCGCGTTAGACCGCAATGGCTTGCGCCCGGCGCGTTGGGTGCTGACGCACGACGGTCTGTTGGTGCTGGCGTCGGAGGCCGGCGTCATCGACCTGCCGGCTGTCTCTGTTGCGCGCAGCGAGCGGCTGGAGCCGGGGGGCATCCTCGAGTTGAATCTGGCGACGGGCAAGCTGAGCGAGACGACGGCGATCGACCAACGTCTGGCCGGCATGGCCGACTGGGCGGTGGCGCTGCAGGGTGCGCGTCGCCACATCCCAGACACGACGCTGCAGCTGCATCCGTCGCGTCCCAACGCCGACCTGGAGCGACTCCAGCGCGGTTTCGGCTACACCGAGGAGGACCTCGCGCTGCTGCTGACACCGATGGCGCGCACCGGCAAGGAGCCCGTGGGCGCCATGGGCGACGACACGCCCCTCGCGGTGCTGTCCGAGCGACCCCAGGTGCTCCCGCACTACTTCAAGCAGCACTTCGCGCAGGTCACCAATCCGCCAATCGACCCGCTTCGTGAGCGTATGGTCATGAGTCTGCGCACGACGTTGGGACCCGAGACCGCGCTCTGGCCGAACGACGAGACTGTTCAGCGCCGTCAGATCGTGCTCGAAGGGCCGCTGCTCGATCACGAAGCCTTCGCGCAGGTCCAGGCCACCGGCGGGCTGGTCGCGCGGCATATTTCCCTCCAGATGCCCGTAAATCCGGGCGTTGAGGGCGATCGCGCCGCAGGCGACACCCTCGTCGCGGCCCTCTGCCGCCTATGCGACGAGGCCGTTCAAGCGGTGCGAGGCGGAGTCGACCTGCTTGTGCTGAGTGATCTCGACGCGTTGGACCAGGCGCACGCCCTTGTGCCGCCGCTGCTGGCGACGTCCGCGGTGCATCAGCACTTGATCACGTGCGGTCTGCGCCAGGCTTGCGGCATCGTCGTCGCGTCGGGCGAGATCCGGGAGGTCATGCATGTGACGGTGCTGCTCGGGTTTGGCGCGAGCGCTGTCTATCCCTGGCTGGCGCTGGAGACGGTGGCCCACCTCGCGGTCGAGACCAACGTGGAGATCGGCAGCGCGCGACAGGCCTCCCGCAACTACCTGGCCGCCCTGACGGTCGGCGTGCGCAAGGTGCTCAGCAAGATGGGGATCGCGACGCTGCAGGGCTACCGCGGCGCACAGATCTACGAAGCGATCGGCCTCGATCAAGCCTTTACGACTCGCTGGTTTCCAGGGACGGCGAGCCAGATTGGCGGTGTTGACGCTGGCGGCGTGGCCCGTGAAGCGCTGGCCCGACATGCGGCGGCCTGGACGCCGCCACGCCTCGGTGCGGTGCCTGGCGGTCTGGATCGTGGTGGCCGCTACCAGTGGCGTCGTGACGGCGAGACCCACGCCTACGGACCCTCGATTATCGGGCTGTTGCAGCACGCGGTGCGCAGCGGCGAACGCTCCGACTTCAAACGCTATGAAACCCACGCGAACCGGTCTCGGTCCGCGACGTTGAGCCTGCGTGGCCTGCTTGAACCCCGGCCGCTCGGCCCGGCGGTGCCGCTGGACGAGGTCGAGTCGGTGGCGTCGATCGTGCGTCGTTTTCGCACCGGCGCCATGAGCTTCGGCTCGCTCTCCAAGGAGGCCCACGAGCTGCTCGCCGTCGCCATGAACCGCATTGGCGCGCGCTCCAACAGTGGCGAAGGTGGCGAAGATCCGGCCCGCTATACGCTGCTGCCCGACGGTGGCGACCGGCGCAGCGCCATCAAGCAGATCGCGTCGGGACGCTTCGGCGTGACGCCGCAATACCTGCTCCATGCCGACGAGCTGCAGATCAAGATGGCCCAGGGCGCCAAGCCAGGGGAGGGCGGTCAGCTGCCGGGCGACAAAGTCGACGCCATGATCGCACGCACACGTCACTCGACGCCTGGCGTGACGCTGATCTCGCCGCCGCCGCATCACGACATCTACTCGATCGAAGACCTCGCGCAGCTGATTGTTGACCTGCGCGCCGCCAATGACGAAGCCGTCATCTCGGTCAAGCTCGTCAGCCGCGCCGGCGTTGGCACGATCGCCGCTGGCGTCGTCAAGGCTGGCGCAGACCGCGTGCTGATCTCAGGCGCGAGCGGCGGTACGGGCGCGTCGCCGTTGAGCTCGATTCGTCACGCCGGCTTGCCGTGGGAGTTGGGCCTCGCCGAGACGCAGCAGGTGCTCATGGCCAATGGCCTGCGCGACCGGGTCGAGCTGGAGGTGGACGGCCAGATCAAGACCGGGCGCGATGTGCTCCTGGCCGCGCTGATGGGCGCTGAGCTCTTTGGGTTTGGCACCTCGGCGCTGGTTGCGTCGGGCTGTGTGTTGATGCGCGTGTGCCACAAGAACACCTGCCCCGTTGGCGTCGCGACGCAAGATCCGGCGCTCAGAGCCCGGTTTGGCGGGCTGCCGGAGCACGTCACCCGCTTCATGCTGTGGGTGGCCGAGTCCGTGCGTGAGCAGCTCGCGATCCTGGGCGCGCGCAGTCTGGATGAGATCATCGGCCGCACGGAGCTGCTGGCGGCCCACACCGCGGACGCCTCGCATGAGAAGGCCCGCACGTTGGACCTCGACCGTTTGCTTTGGCGTCCCGCCACGGGGGAGCGCAGGTGCGCCGTGTCTCGTCTCGGGCCGCCCGTGAGGGCGTCTGTGGTGACCTCGGCCCTGCTCGGTTCCGCGGCGTTCAGCCCCGTGTCGACCAGCGCAGTGTCGACCAGCGCAGTGTCGACCAGCGCAGTGTCGACCAGCGCAGTGTCGACCAGCGCAGTGTCGGCCAGCGCAGTGTCGGCCGCCTCGCTGCGCGCCGCGCAATTCGACCGCTCGCTGCTCGCCGAACTCACCCCCGCATTGCAGCACGACCGCAGCCTCGTCTTGCGTCGCGAGGTGCGGAACACCGACCGCTGCATCGGCACGTTGTTGTCCTCGCGGGTGGTCCGACATCACGGACCCGCCGGCTTGCCGCCCGGACGCATTCGTCTACTCCTGCGCGGCACAGCTGGTCAGAGCTTGGGGGCTTGGCTGGCGCCCGGTCTTGAGCTGCGACTGGAGGGCGCCGCAAATGATGGCGTCGCCAAAGGTATGGCCGGTGGTCGCGTCGTGATCCGGCCGTCGTCGTACGCGACCTTTGTCCGCGTGCCCGTCATCATCGGCAACGCCGCGCTGTACGGCGCCACCGGTGGTCATCTGTACGTCGCAGGCAGGGCCGGTGAGCGCTTCGCGGTGCGCAACAGCGGCGCGATCGCTGTCGTCGAAGGGCTTGGCGACCATGGCTGCGAGTACATGACGGGCGGCGAAGTCCTGGTGCTGGGGCGCACCGGTCGGAACCTCGCGGCCGGTATGAGCGGCGGCATGCTCTGGGTAGTAGACGAAGACGGTGACCTCGAAGACCGCGTCAACTCCGACATGGTGAGCCTGACAGATCCCGATGAAGCCGGCTGGCGGCGGGTGGTGACGCTGCTGCAGCGCCACCACGGTGAGACCCACAGCCCGTTGGCGTGGCGCCTGCTCTGTGACCTGAGTCGCGTGCGCAAGCACATCGTTCAGGTCACTCCGCATGCCTTTCGACCGCGCTGGTTGGCGCGGTCAGACGACGCGTCGCGCCGCTTCGCGGTGAGCGGCGGCAGGAAGCCCTCCAAATGAGCGAACGCCGACCTCCCAAGCACCCGCCCGCAGCCGCGACGACGGCGCGAATCCCGCCAGAATCCGGGCTTGAAGCGCAGCCCCACCGGATCAGCCGCCTCCCGCTGAGCGTCTTGGCGCCGGCCCTCCATCGAGACCGGCAGGACGCCCCCAAGCGCCAGATCGCAGCGCGGCTCGGCGATTGGGTCGAGGTCGAGCAGGTCCAACCCGACGCGGTCTTGCGGGCGCAGGCGCAGCGCTGCATGGGGTGCGGCGTTCCGTTTTGTCACGACGGCTGTCCGCTCGGCAATGACATTCCAGACTGGAACGCGCTCGTCGCGCGCGACGGCTGGCAGGGCGCGGCGGAGCGGCTCCACGCCACCAACAACTTCCCCGAGTTCACCGGCAAGACCTGCCCTGCGCCGTGCGAAGACGCCTGCGTGCGGGCGATTACGGATGATCCTGTGACGATTCGACAGGTCGAGCGGGCCTTGGCAGAGCGCGCTTGGTCCGAGGGTTGGGTGCAGCCGCTCGTCGCGGAACAACGCACCGGCCGCTGCGTCGCGATTGTCGGTTCAGGGCCGGCTGGGCTAGCCGCGGCGCAGCAGCTGGCGCGGGCGGGTCACGACGTCGCGGTGTACGAGCGCGACGCGCGAATTGGCGGCCTCCTGCGCTACGGTATCCCAGATTTCAAGCTCGACAAGGTCGACATCGACCGGCGCGTAAGGCAGCTGGCAGCCGAGGGTGTGCGCTTCTTCACCAACGTTGAGATCGGCCGGGAGCTGACTCTCAGCCAGCTGCGCGAGACGCACGACGCGGTCTTGCTCGCCACCGGTTCCCAGCGCCAACGCCGACTTGACGTGCCAGGCGCCGACCTAATCGGCGTTGTGCCGGCGCTTGATTTCCTGCGCCACGCCAACCGTCTCGTCTCAGGCGAGCTGCCTACCGACGCCGCCTCAATCGAACAGTCGGCCCTCCACGCGGCCGGAAAACGGGTCGTCGTGCTCGGCGGCGGCGACACGGGCGCTGATTGCGTGGGCACCGCGTTGCGGCAACAGGCTCGGAGCGTGCAGAACTTCCACTACAAACCCGCTCCGCCGAGCGCGCGAACGGCGGAGATGCCGTGGCCCTGGTGGCCCATGATCCTGCGGGAATCGTCGTCTCATGAGGAGGGTGGCGAGCGCGATTGGAGCCTCGTCACGCGTGGATTTGAGGGGCAAGACGGCGTGCTGACGGCGATGCGGGTCGAGCGTGTCGTGTGGCAGGTCGACCAGGACGGCCGCCGGGTCATGGCGGCGGTGCCCGACACGCTGCAGACGCTGCCAGTCGAGTTAGCGCTCGTGGCGGTGGGTTTCTCCGGTGTCGAAGGGCTCAGCGACGATCCAGCGACCCCGACGATCGACGCTGCCGGTCGGTTCGTCGCCGATGAACACAGCTACGCGACCGACACGCTGGGGGTGTGGGCCTGCGGGGACGCAAGACGAGGGGCGTCGCTGGTTGTGTGGGCGATTCGAGAGGGCCGCGAGGCCGCCGCAGCGATCCACGGCGTGTTGCGCTCGCGGGACGGGGCAGCGCGCCCAAGCTGATCAGCGCGACCAGCCCCCACTCGGCGCTTGACGCACGGTGGTGATGCGCGAAGCTATGGTTTCGCGCGAGCCAACGACGAGTCTATTCGAGTGAGGCAAACGAACATGCACTGGCTGAACTATCGCCATCTCCATTACTTCTGGGTCACTGCGCGCGAGGGCAACCTCACCCGTGCTAGTCGGCTGCTGCGGCTGTCTCCATCGACCGTGAGCGCGCAAATCAAGGTGCTCGAGGCGGATTTGGGGCACTCCCTGTTCCACCGACGGGGACGCGGGCTCGTGCTGAGCGAGCGCGGTCAGGTCGTCAAGGAGTACGCTGACGAGATCTTCGATCTTGGCCGGGAGCTTGTTGACGCCGTGCAGCGTGAAACCGGGCCGCGTCACGCCTATCGGCTGCGGGTCGGCGTCGCCAATGATCTGCCCAAGCTGGTGGCGTGGGAGCTCTTGTCGCCGGCGTTGCAGGTGCCAGATTTTCCCGTCCACCTCGTCGTGCATGAAGACCGCGCCGACCGTCTCGTCGCCGACCTCGCCGTGCACCACTTGGACCTCGTGCTGGTCGACAAGCCGGTCGGGTTGGCGCTGGACATCGACGCAGACAGCGCGCTCCTGGGCGAATCCGGGGTCTCGTTCATGGCCTCGCCAGCGTTGGCGGCGCAGGTGTTGCGGGGGTTTCCGCAGAGCTTGCATGGCGCGCCGGTGCTGCTGCCAGGAGTCGGCTCCACCCTTCGTGCGCTGCTGGAATCCTGGTTCGACCGCTCGGAAGTTCGGCCGCGGATCGTCGCGGAGTTCGGTGATAGCGCGCTGCTGAAGTCGTTTGGACAAGCGGGTGCGGGCGTCTTCGCCGTGCCAACCGTGGTGCGCGGGGCGGTTGAGGCGCAGTACCGAGTCGTCTGCCTCGGCGAGCTGGACGGCGCGATTGAGCGCTTTTACGCCGTGGCGCTGCCCTCCCGGCTCGCCAACCCGGCGGTGGCGGCCGTCTTGCGGTCAGCCGCCGCGAACGTTCGGTTTCATCAGACAGAGCTGGCGCTCTAATCTCATGGACCGAAAATTGGCCAAGTCATATACTCTGCCGACGAGGCGGCGCCGTATCGCGCGGCACTTCACGGAGGATCGTCATTTCGCAGCAACGGCACAGTGAGGCTCCCGCCAGCGCACCTTCGCGACTCCGCGCCGTTCTTGGCGACATCCCGCCCTCCCTCGTCGTCTTTCTCATCGCGCTCCCGCTCTCCATGGGCATCGCTATCGCGTCGGGGATGCCGCCCGCGCAGGGGTTGCTGACGGCCAGCATCGGCGGGCTCATCGTCGGTCTCTTTGGCGGCGCGCCGCTGCAGATCGCCGGTCCTTCGGCCGGACTCACGGTCATCGTCGTGGAGATGGTGGGCAAACACGGCGCCGAAGCCTTCGCGGTCATCGTCGTGATCGCCGGGCTGATTCAGGTGCTGGCCGGGATCCTCAAGCTGGGACGCTTCTTTCGCGCGGTGAGCCCAGCGGTGATTCGGGGCATGCTGTCCGGCATCGGCGTGCTCATCGTCGCCTCGCAGCTGCACGTGATGATCGACGACAAGATCCACGAGAGCGGTCTGCGCAACGTGCTGATGATCCCAACGGGCGTGATGAAGGCGCTCTCCCCCGCTGAGGGGACGGAGCACGGCACTGCGGCGCTCATCGGCGTGGGCACGCTGCTCATCGTGGTGCTGTGGGAGAAGCTGAAACCGGCGCGACTGCGCATGTTGCCGGGCGCGCTGCTCGGCGCGAGCGCTGCGGCGATTGTGGCCGCCGCCGTCGCGCTGCCGATTCGCTACGTGGCGGTCCCGAGCAACCTCCTCGACCTCATCACCTTTCCCACGACCGCGGTGCTCTCGGAGCTGCTGGACTCTGAGCTGTGGCTATCAGCCCTGGCGCTGGCCTTTGTCGCGAGCGCGGAGACGCTGGTGTGCGCCACGGCGCTGAGCGGCATGCACAGCGGCTCGCGCACCGACTACGACCGTGAGCTGGCCGTGCAGGGGGTCGCCAACCTGGCCTGTGGTTTGGTGGGGACGCTGCCCGTAACCGGCGCAATCAGCCGCTCGACCGCCAATGTGCAGGCCGGCGCGAAGACGCGGGCCTCTGTAGTGCTGCACGTGGTCTGGATCGCCATCTTTGTGGTGCTGCTGCCCGACGTCTTGGCCCTCGTGCCGACCTCAAGTCTGGCTGCGATCCTGATCTATGTGGGCTTCAAACTGCTGCATATCAAAGCCGTCAGCGCGCTTCGCCAATACGGCCGGCCGGTGATCTTCATCTTTGCGGCGACGCTGGTGGGCGTCGTGGCCATCGACTTGTTGTCCGGGATCATGCTCGGTCTGACGCTCTCCACCGCAAAGCTCGTCTATTCGATGGCGCACCTGGAGATCAAACGGCACGACCTGGGCGGCAACAAGATCGAGATCGTGCTGCAGGGCGCCGCCACCTTCCTTGGTCAACCGGTGCTCGGCCATGAGCTCGAGCAGGTGCCGGTTGGGGCGGAGGTGACCATCAACGTCGATGAGCTTGAGTTTGTGGACCACGCTTGCTTGGACCTGCTCGAAGCGTTCCTCGAACGCCACGAAGAAGCGGGCGGCAAAGTCACGATCGAGTGGGATGCGCTGCTACATAGCTACGGCCGCGGCGGCGCCACGGGAGCCACCAGGCGTCGGTCCACCACCGAGATGCTGAGCGCCGCCGGCGTCGCTGAACCAGCGCGGACTAGCCGAGCGGGCGCCGACGCGGGCTAGGGTAACGCCTCCACCGCCTTGGCTGTACAACCCGCAGGCGCGGACACGGGGTTGCAGCCCGAGGGTGCGCCGCCGGGCACGTCGAACCAATAGGCCTTGTCGCCCTTCGCCACCGGCACATCACTGCTCAAGATGTGCGACCCCGCCGCAAGCAGCGCCGTCGAACGCTGGGTGTTGTCTGCGTCTGAAGCGTTGGGATCATCGGCTTTTGACCGCACCAGGTAGCCTAGCTTCACGGCCTCACCGACCTGCTTTACGTCGCTGGTCTCGACCACGGCACCCCAGCTCTCGCCCAGCCCGCCTCGCGCAAAAATCACGCGGTCCTCCAGGTTCGGGTGGTCCTTCAGGTAGTTGGTTCGGTGGGCGCCGCTGTCGAGCATCACGAACATCGCCTTGTTCCGCGTCTGCCCCAGGGTCGGCCAGCCGTTCGCCTCCAACGCGGCGCGCAGGGTCTTGTGGCTGCCACGCACGTCATCTGGCCGCAGCAGGCGATCCTTCGGCCACACCGCCAGGATTGCGGCGTCGAGCTCGTCGTAGTGGCCCGCGATCTTCTCGGCGTCGAGGTCGTCTTTGGGCTCGATCAGCAAAAAGAGCAGGTGGTGGCCGTTGTGGGCGTCGGACCAGGTCTTCACGAGCGTCAGGCAAGCCGTGAGCGTGGGGCAGGAGCTCTTGGGGTCGACAAACGGGACATGGAACACCTGCCATGTGGCCTTAGCGGTGCGGGACGTAGGCGTGCCTGGCACATAGTGCACGTCGATCTCCAGCTGCCGTACGCCCTGTTTGTCGAGCTGCACGTCGAGCGGCGCGAACTCGTAGTCCCACTCCGGGATCACCTTCGCCGCGTTCTTGAGGTGAAAGCTGTTGTGCGTGCCTTTGGCCTGGATGTGATTGACCCGCAGCACGTCGTCGAGCGTGTGGATGTCAGCGCCGGCGCCGCTGTTGGTGTCGGCCGCGGCCGTGGTGTCCGTCGCAGCCGTGGTGTCAGCCTTCGTCTGCCCTGCGTCCGAATCGATCGGCGCCGTGCCACACCCCAGCAGGAGCACCAACGCCAGCAGTGCGAGCGTGACCCTGCGGCACCGAAAGTCGGCGGTTTTTGTGGTCCGCGCGGTCATGGCTGCATCTCGTAGCGGTCTCGCATCGCGTGCACACGCCCCCAAATCCGGTCAAATCGCGCCGTATCCCGTACAGGTTTCGCGATCATCGCCAAACTCGCCGCCAGCTGCGCGTCGGTGGCGCTGGCGATGTTGTGGAGCTCAAGCGCATAGACCGAGAAGTCACGGACCATCACGTCGAACACCTGATCCACCAAGTCCGTGTCCACCTCGAGCAGCCGGGCATTTTCGAGGAAGAGCTGGCCGTACACCACCATGGCGAAGAGCTGGCCCCCTGCGAGCAGAAAGTCCGTGTCGGTGCCTTGCGCAGCGGTCGGTGGGCAGGTCATCAGCATCGCGCGATAGGCCTCAATCTGCGCCCTAAAAACCCGGATATTCGGGGTGTCGAAGATTTCATAAGCTAGCTTGTAATCATGGAATCGAATCTTCGAGAGGCCGCGCGTGGGGCCCTGGTCGAAGAGAAAATCGTCGTTGCCCGCGTCATCCCGCGTCGGCACGGACTCAAACGTGTCCGGCTGGAAGAAGTAGTTGGCGGCGAACTTGATAATGAGGGCGATGTTGACGTGGACGGTGCCCTCAAGCTTCGGCAACGCGCGGATGCTGATCGCGCACTCGGCGAAGTGCGTGCGGTCCTCAAACCCCTTCGCGGCGATGACGTCCCACAGGTGGTCGATGACCTTCTCACCCTCGGTCGTGACCTTCATTTTGACCATCGGGTTGTACAGCAGGTAGCGCCGATCGCCGGACGACGCGGCGCGCAGGTAGTCGCTGGCGCGCGCGGCGAAGAGCTTCATCGTCACCAAACGGCTGTACGCATCGACAAAAAGGCGCTGCACGTGCGGAAAATCCGTGACATGCATCTTGTAGAGCTGGCGGTGCGCCGCGTGGTGGATCGCCTCATAGAAGGCGTGCGTGCAGATGCCGATGGAGCCCCAGCCAAGGTTGTACTTGCCGATGTTGACGGTGTTGAGCGCGGCGTCCCAAGCCTGCTGGCCGCGGTGCAGGATGTCCGCTTCCGTGATCGGGTAGTCGTTCAGCCGGAACTCCGCCACGTAGGATTGGCTGTGCACCACATTCCGTACGAGCTCGTAATTCGGGTGCTGTGGGTCGGCCGCAAAGAAGACGTAGTCGCCGCTATCGGACAGCTTGCCAAACACACTCACGATCGCGGCGGCGTTGGCGTTGCCGATGTAGTACTTGCTGCCGTTGGCTCGGTACGTGCCGTCATCTTGGGGCGAGAGCACCATGGCTGACGAGTAGATGTCTGCGCCGTGGTCTTTCTCAGACAAGCCGAACGCGAAGATCCCGCCGTCCTCAAGCGCCTCGGCCGCCTTCTTTCGCATCGCGTCGTTCGGGCTCATCCACAGCGGCCCGAGCCCCAGCACCGTCACCTGCCACGTGTACCAGTACTGCAGGCCGTAAAAGCCCAGCACCTCGGCGAATTCGCAGTTGCGCCACGTGTTCCAGGCCGTGTCGTCGGCGCCTTCGCCGGTGGGCGTGCAGAGGCTGGCGAAGATGCGCTCGTCTTTGATGAAGGTCAGAAAATCGTCGTACCACTCCGCGTTGTTGTAGGCCTCAAGCAGCCGCTTCTTGCCGCGCGTCTCGAACCAAGCGACTGTTTTTGCGATGATCTCGGCCGATCGTTCGTCGCCGTAGGTGCGCTGCAGGTCGTTGGGGTCAAGCAGGATGGACGCGGGCGACAAGCTTGGCATGGGGTGCTCCTCGGGTTGGTGGGGACGGTTCTGGCACGGCGCGACACCGCGCGCAACGACTATCGGGGCGGCTAGGTGGCGGCCGAATCGGCCTCGATCATCGTTTCGTCCATGACGGTAGACCAGGCAGTCTCGCGAACA
>CALENB010000272.1 GCA_937910235.1 uncultured Myxococcales bacterium
CGAGGCCCCGTGGCGGGGACGCCTACGCCTATCTCGACACCGAGAGCTATCGACTGGCCCACTGCGAGACGCTGCAGTTTGGTGGGGGCGCCGCGCCGGTGCCGGGCTTTGAGACCACCTGGGCCGTCGACGGCATGACGTGCGTGGCGTGCGCCTGGGTCATCGAAGAGGTGGGGAAGAAGACGCCCGGCATCCGGGAGGTGCGGGTCGACCTGATGCGGCGCGAGATGCACCTGCGTTTTGACGAGGGGGCCTCGTTAACGACGCTCGCCGGCGCCATCGGCCAGTTCGGTTATGGCGTGGCGCTCGCCGGATCGCGGCGAGACGCGGCGGCAGGTTCACGACGCGATCTCGTCAACCTCGCCATCGCCGGGGCCATCGCGGCCAACACCATGATGTTGACGCTGCCCTACTACACGGGCCTGCAGGCAGGTCGCTACGCCGCGCTGTTTGGCTGGTTCTCCTTGCTGCTCGCCACGATCAGCGTCGCTGTTCCGGGTCGTGTGTTCTTTCGCAACGCGCTCGCGGCGCTGCGCATGGGAATGGCGAGCCTGGACCTCCCGATTGGCCTGGGCGTGGCCGCGGCCTGGCTCTACTCGGTGGCGCAGACGGTCCAGGGCCATTGGCACGAGCTGTATTTTGATTCGCTCACCGTGCTCGTGTTTGCCTTGCTGGTCGGCCGCTTCTTTCAGAGTCGCGCCGTCGAGCGGGCGGTGGCGCGGGCGCGACTGCTGGCGGCGACGATGCCGCAGCTGGTGCCCGTGTTTCGTGCGGGCGGATGGACTGAGATCGCGCCGGAGGCCGTCGTCGCCGGCGACCGACTTCGCATCGACCCGGGCCAATCCCTGCCGTGCGAGGGCCGTTTGCTCATCGGTCCGCGGACGCTGGACCTGCAGGTCATCACCGGTGAGGAGTCGCCGCGCCAGCTCGCGCGTGGCGCGCACGTGCCCGCGGGCGCGCGCGCTGTGGATGAGGCGCTGGAGATCGAGGCGCTCGACGTCTATGCCCTGGACGTCTCAAGCCCCGTGTTCACGGGCGACGAGGCGGACGAACGAGCGGAAGCGCCGCGCCACGTGCCCATGTTGGCCGACCGGCTCGGCGCGCACTTCACCGCGGTCGTCGTGGCGGTCGCCGTCTTGGCCTTCGTCGGCTGGGCGTGGAGCGTGGGGGTCGGCGAGGGGCTGCGGGTGGCGATGACGGTGCTCATCGTCGCGTGTCCATGCGCCATCGGTCTCGCCACGCCGGTCACCGCGTCCCTCACCATCGCCGCCGCGGCTCAGGAAGGCGTGCTCGTGCGAGAGCCTTCCGTGATCGATCGACTCTCGCGCATCCAAATCGCCGTCTTCGACAAGACCGGCACGCTGACCGAGGGGCGCCCGGAGGTCGTTGATGCGCAGTGGTCAGCGGGACCAAGCGAGCGCCAAGCGATCGCGGCGGCGCTGTACGACATCGAGTCCAGCTCGCGGCACCCCGTGGCGCGGGGGCTGAGTCGGTGGCTCGCCGACGCGGCGGAGACCAGCGGGGATCGAGCCACGGCTGGACGGATCCGCGCGCAAGCGCCGGCGCGCGTGCGCGTGCTCGCGGGTGAGGGGATCGCTGGAGAAGCCCGAGGATTCAGCCTCCTAGCGCTCAGCGCCGCCGCGAGTCGCCGCCGCGGGCTGCTGCTGAACCCCGCGGCGGCCGCGTGGGTCGACGCGGCTGAGGCGCGCGGCTACAGCGTCGCGTGTGTCTGGCGCCGGCCTGACGGCACGTCGGCGCTGACCTCGGTCCCGGCGGCTGCAGACGCTGTCCTCATGCTCGTCCTCGCGCTGCAAGACGCGGTGCGCGCAGACGCCGTCGCGACGCTCGCGACCCTCGTCGAGACCTTCGGCGTGCGGCTCGTGCTGCTCTCGGGTGATCACCCGCGCGCGACCGCCGCCGTCGCCGAGCGACTCGGCATCCAAGATGCGCGTGGCGACGCCAGCCCCACCGACAAGGGCCACATCATCGCCGCGCTGCAGACCGAGGGCCCGGTGGTGATGGTCGGCGACGGCTACAACGACGTGCCAGCCCTCCGTGGTGCGTCCTTGGCCGTGACGCTGGCGAGCGGCACGCCCGGCGCCATCGCCGCGAGCGAGGTGGTCCTTCACAGCGGTGGTCTCGCAGGGCTGGCGCGTCTGTTCGCGCGGGCGGCCCGCGCGCGCAGGATCATTCACACAACCCTTGCATTTGCGGCCGCTTACAACGTCGTCGGGATGGGGCTCGCCGCCGCCGGGCTGATCACGCCATTGCTGGCCGCGGTGATCATGCCGCTCTCCTCGGGGACGGTCGTGTCGTACGCTGTGTGGGCGTCACGACGGCACGATCGACACGCGAAGAGCCAGCCGCAGTAAAATTTCAGCGTCACGACATTTTTACCCTTGCAACGCGTCACGCGGCGCCTATCAATGGCGCGCGAAGTCGCCCGCGCGACTTCCCTCGGCAGCTGGGGAGCGTGCTGGGACCAACGGTTTGGCGACGTCAGTTCAGCTCCGATTTGGATCGGTGGCGTCGCACCACTCATGGAAGCGTCGATGGGCATCGTATTCGTCTTGCTGCCAGCCTCGTTGCTGCTCGCGATGATCGGCGTCTTCGCCTTCATCTGGGCCGCGCGAAATCGGCAGTTCGACGACGTCGAGGTGTCCGCGGCGCGGCTGCTTTTTGAACCAGATGAGCAGCCATCCGCTGCGGACGAGCGTCCTGGTTCCGCAGAGGAGGAGAAGTCTCAATGAAGCTTGAAACCTTTTATTACGACGACGCCATCGTGCGTAAGTTCGCGTGGGCGACCGTCGTCTGGGGAATCGTGGGGATGCTCGTTGGCGTCATCGTCGCGTTGCAGCTCGCGTGGTGGCCAGCCAACGCTGGCGTGCCATGGTTGACGTTTGGTCGCCTCCGGCCGCTGCACACCAACGCGGTCATCTTCGCGTTCGCTGGCAACGCCATCTTCGCGGGGATCTACTACTCGACGCAGCGCCTGCTGAAAGCCCGGATGTTCAACGATCTGCTGTCGGCCATCCACTTCTACGGCTGGCAGATCATCATCGTCGCGGCGGCGATTACGCTGCCGCTCGGCATCACCGGCGGCAAAGAATACGCCGAGCTGGAGTGGCCGATCGACATCGGCATCACGCTGATCTGGGTCGTGTTCGCCATCAACTTCTTCGGCGCCATCGCCAAGCGCCGAGAGCGCCACCTGTATGTCGCGATCTGGTTCTACATCGCCACGATCCTCACCGTCGCGATGCTGCACATCGTCAACTCGCTGGCGCTACCGGTCAGCCTCTTCAAGAGCTACTCCATCTACGCCGGCGTGCAAGACGCGCTGGTGCAGTGGTGGTACGGCCACAACGCCGTCGCGTTCTTCCTGACGACGCCATTTCTCGGCCTGATGTACTACTTCATGCCCAAGGCGGCGGGGCGCCCGGTCTACAGCTACAAGCTCTCGATCATCCACTTCTGGGCCCTGGTTTTCCTCTACATCTGGGCCGGTCCGCACCATCTGCTCTACACGGCGCTGCCGGAGTGGGCGCAGACCCTCGGCATGGTGCTCTCGCTCATGCTCATCGCGCCTTCCTGGGGTGGCATGATCAACGGCCTGCTCACGCTGCGTGGCGCCTGGGACAAGCTGCGCACCGATCCAGTGATCAAGTTCATGGTCGTGGCCATCACCTTCTATGGCGTCGCGACGTTCGAAGGCCCGATGCTTGCGATTAAGAAGCTCAACATGCTGTCGCACTACACCGACTGGACCATCGCGCACGTGCACGCTGGCACGCTCGGTTGGAACGGCTTCCTCATCTTCGGCATGCTGTACTGGCTGATTCCACGGCTCTACAAGAAGCCCCTGCACAGCTTGGCGCAGGCCAACGCGCACTTCTGGGTCGGCCTCGTCGGCATGGTGTTCTACATCGTGTCCATGTGGACCGGCGGCATCACACAGGGCCTGATGTGGTTCGCGTTCAACGAGCAGGGCTACCTCGCGTATCCCAACTTCATGGAGACCGTGACCCGCCTGCAGCCCTTCTACTGGCTGCGCGTCGTCGGCGGCACGCTCTACCTGACTGGTATCTGCATCGCGACCTGGAACCTTGTCATGACCGCGAAGGGTCACGGCGAGTTGAAGGACACCGAGGCCCAGGCCGCGCCCCTGCCGACCGTCTACAAGGAGTCGGGATCCTGGCACAGCCGCCTCGAAGGCAAGCCGCTGTTGTTTACCGTGTTGTCGCTCGTGGCCGTGATTATCGGCTCTGTAGCGGAGCTGGTGCCGATGATGACCATCGAGAGCAACGTGCCAACCATCGCGTCGGTCCTGCCCTACACGCCGCTTGAGCTCGAAGGCCGCGACATCTACATCCGAGAGGGTTGCTACAACTGCCACTCGCAGATGATTCGACCGATTCGTGCCGAGACCGAGCGGTACGGCGACTACAGCAAGGCGGGCGAGTTCGTCTACGACCACCCGTTCCAGTTCGGTTCGAAGCGCACCGGGCCGGACCTGCATCGTGTCGGCAACAAGTATCCGAACCTGTGGCACTACAATCACATGAAGAACCCGCGGGACATCCAGCAGGACTCGATCATGCCGGAGTACAGCTGGCTCATCACCGACAAGCTCGACACGTCGATGACGCAGAGCAAAGTCGCGGCGATGCGCAAGCTGGGCGTGCCCTACAGCGACACCGACGTGGACCAGGCGCTCGACTCGCTGGCGAAGCAGGACAAGCTGATCTCCGATGATCTGGCGAGCAATGGCGTGAAGGGGGCCAACGGCACCGAGATTATCGCGCTCATCGCCTACTTGCAGCGCTTGGGCACCGACATCATGGCCCCGAAAGGCGCCGCAACCGCGCAGCGCTAGGAGGCTCGGATGTTCAAGGATGTTCTCACGAGTATGGACCTGAGCATGGCGCCCGTCATCGCGTTGGTCTGCTTCTTTCTCGCGTTCGTGGGGATCGGCGTGTGGCTGCTGTTCGGCAAGAACGCCACGCACTTCGATCACATGAACACGCTGCCGCTCGATGACGGCGCCACGTCGCTCAGCGCGGGTACGCCGCTGTCGTCACGCACAACTAAGGGGGTCGACCATGAGTAAGGTCACAGACGAAGTACGCGGCCACAGTTTTGATGGCATCGAAGAGTACGACAACCCACTGCCTCGCTGGTGGTTGGGGATCTTCTTCGTCACGATCGTGTTCGCCATCGCGTATGTGCCGTACGCACACCTGATGGAGGGCAACAGCCTCCAAGACGAGTGGGCCCAGGACATGGAGGCGGCGAAGGCCTTGGCCGCGAAGCAGCGCATCGACTGGAACAATGAGGAGCTGAAGACCTACTGCACCAGCGGCGACACGTGGAAGGCGGGGGCGGCGTCGAACTACACGACCAAATGTGTGGCCTGCCATCGCGCTGACGGTGGTGGCGGCGTGGGTCCAGCGTTCACCGATGACAGCTTTCTGCATGGCGGCACGTACAAGGACATCGCCGAGACCATCACCGTCGGCGTGCCGGCGAAGGGGATGATCGCCTGGAAGGCACAGCTGAAGAAGGAAGAGATCCAGGACCTCACGTGTTTGGTCGTGTCGCTGCGCGGCCAGAAGACCACGACGCCGGCGAAGGCGCCGCAAGGCACTCGGGTCGACGCTGACGGAAATCCCCTCAAATAGGAGGCGGTGAGGCTCGGCATGCCAAGCGGTGTTGTACAACCCACGGACGACCGGCCGACGACCATCAGCGAGAGCGGGGCGCGGCAATGGCTGTACCCCGCGAGCTTTGAAGGCAAGTGGCAGGATCGACGCACGATCGTCAACGTCGTGCTGATGCTGCTGTTTTTCGGCCTGCCATGGCTCCACGTCGGCGGACACCAGGCGGTGCTGCTCGACCTGCCGCAC
This sequence comes from uncultured Myxococcales bacterium, assembly GCA_937910235.1. GTDB lineage: Bacteria > Myxococcota_A > UBA9042 > UBA9042 > UBA9042 > UBA9042. Next base: position 5,907 of record CALENB010000272.1, read on the forward strand.
CGCAAGCTGGCGTTCTTTGGCCTCGTCTTGTGGCCACAGGACAGCTACCTGCTCTGGCTCCTGTTGTTCACGGGGCTGCTCGGCATCTTCATCATTACAGCGCAATGGGGGCGGCTCTGGTGCGGGTGGGCTTGCCCGCAGACCGTGTTCATGGAGGGGGTGTTTCGCAAGATTGAGAACAAGATCGAAGGCAAACCGACAAAACGCATGAAGCGCGACGACGGACCTTGGAGCTGGGACAAGATCTGGCGAAAAACCCTGAAACACGGCGTTTTCTTCCTCATCTCCGCACACGTCGCCAACACTGCGCTCGCCTATGTGGCCTCCAGCGAGGTAGTGCTGGACATGACCCTGAGCGACCCCCGCCAGCACATGAGCTGGTTCGGGCTCATGTTCGGGGTGAGTGCGTTGTTCTACCTCGATTTCGCGTGGTTTCGAGAGCAGCTCTGCACCATCGCCTGCCCATACGGGCGGTGGCAGTCGGTGTTGCTCGACGACCACAGCCTCATCGTCGGCTACGACTACAGACGCGGCGAAAACCGTGGCGGCAGCGGCAAGCGGCGGAAGGCGCCGGACGAGCCCTTTGGCGACTGCATCGACTGCGGCTTGTGCGTGCAGGTCTGCCCAACCGGCATCGACATCCGCAACGGCCTTCAGATGGAGTGCATCAACTGCACCGCCTGCATCGACGCCTGCGAGCCGGTCATGGCCAAGATCGGTAGACCGGCTGGGCTCATCCGCTACACGAGCCTGCTGGAGCTCGACGGCGCTGAGCGCAAGGCTGTGCGGCCGCGGACGATCGTCTACGCAGCGCTGCTGGTCATCGCGCTGACCGTGTTTGCGGTCGCTGCGAGCCATCGGAAGATCACCGAGGTCTCGGTCGTGCGGGCGCAGGGGCAGGCGGTGATGCAGATCGACGGGCCGAACTTGGTCAATCACTTCCGCGCGAAGCTGGTGAACAAGTCGGCGAAAGCGGTGAAGATCGCGCTTGAGCCACGTGACGGCTACAGCTTTGTGGTGCCCCTGAACCCGTGGCCAGTGCCCGCTGGTGAGACGGCGACGATGGACATCTTCATCCGTCGCAAGCTCGTCGACTTCAAGCCCGGCGGCGCGGATCGGCCGCTGCTTGTGTTCACGCACGAGGGCAACGAGATTGGGCGTGCGCGGGTGCCGCTGCTCGGCCCCGGTACCGCTGCGAAGCCGCCAATTCAGCGCGCTGGAGACGAGAGATGAAGCTTGACCCAATCGCGGCGGGCACAGGCGCCGCCGACACACCCGCGGCGGCCACGAGCGCCGCTGACCGGCGCGGGGTGCGGCTGCTGCTTGGCATCGTCTTCGGATTTCTCGGGATCAGCGTGACCGTGCACGCGGTGGCGTTGACGTATGTGTTCTCCACGCAGACCGATCTGGTGCGCGCGGATTATTATCAGGCTGGGCAGACCTATGACCACGAGATGTCGTTGCGCGCCGCCGCGGCACGTGAGGCGTTTGACGTCCGCGTCGCTGCTGGCCCGGCCGGCAGCGTCACGGTGCGGCTCCCGCAGGCCTCCGCGGCGCTCAGCGCGGCCTCGGGTCGGCTCAAGCTGTATCGACCTGGCAGCGCGCGGCTCGACCGCACGTTGCCGCTGCCGGCTGCCGTTGTGACCGATGGCACCGCCGTGTGGCGAGTGCCGGCCAACGACCTCGCTGTCGGGCGCTGGCGCGTGCGGTTTGAGCTCGACGCGGCCACGCCCTTGGCCCTCGAGGTCGACCGGGACGTGCGGTAGTGGTCGTCGACCCAGCCACCGCGTTCGCCGTCGCCCTGGTCGGCGGCGCCGCCGGCAGCGGCCACTGCATCGGCATGTGCGGTCCGTTCGCCGGCTTCCAAGGGATGCGCCGTTTCGGGCCGGCGTTTGGCCTGGGCCAGCTCGCCTACCACGGCGGGCGCATCACCACCTACCTCGCGCTCGGGACCGCCGCCGGCCTCGCCAGCGAGCTGCTCGCCAAAGTGGCCGGGTTGCTAGACGTGCAGCGCGCGTTGGGCATCAGCATGGGGCTCCTGTTGGTGCTCGTGGGGGTGAGTTACCTCGTCGGTCCGCGCCCGATGGGCCGCGTCGGCCGGGCGTGGAGCGGCGTCGTGAGCCGGGTCATCGCGGTCGGTCGCACAGGCGGCCCGGTCAGCGGTCCCTACCTGCTCGGGCTCACCTCGACGCTGCTGCCCTGCGGGTTTCTCTACACGTTTGCGCTCGCTGGCGCGGCGACGGGCTCCTTGGCCGGGTCGCTGGCCACCATGGCGGGGTTCTGGCTGGGCACCGCGCCGGCCCTGATCGCCACCGCCTTTCTGGCGCGCTACTTTCGTGACGGTCCGATGCGGCACGCGCGCAAGCTCATCGGTGTGACGCTCATCGTGATGGGTGTGGTTGGCGTCGTTGGCAGGTGGGGCGCACCGCCAACTGCAGACGGCAAGCCGACTTGTTGTGAGCACGCCGCCGCCGCAAGATGACGCTGGACCGCGTCGTTTCCGTCGGAGGTCAGTGTGTTGTCTGTTCCATTCGTGTCCGAACAAACCGGCGATCGACGCGAAAAGAACCGCTCAAACGGCGATTATTCAAACTCGTAGCGTCGCTGGGCTGCGTGTGGGCTCAGCCTTCGTGGCGCCTGCGCTCTAAGCCAGCGCGCAGGTGCCCCCGAAAGGCGGTGTCGATGTCGTGCAGACGCGTCGACAACACCGTGGCGCCGCCATGACCCAGCATGAGCACCCGGTCGTCGGCGCGCACGGCGCCCACCTGGGCGAAGGGCACCTCGGCGAGCAGCAGCTCCAGCGCCGCGGCGTTCTTGGGCGAGACCGCGAGCACGAAGCGTCCCGGCGCCTCGGCGAACGCCAGCGCGTCGTTCCTTATCGCCTCGGTTGCACCTGGCAGCGCTCGCAGATCTACGTCCGCGCCATGGCCACCGGCGAACGCCATCTCGGCGACGGCCACGGCGACGCCACCTTCACTGCAGTCGTGGCACGTCTGCACGAGCCCGGACGCGATGGCCTGGTGGACCGCGCGCAGCGTCGGCATCGGCGCACGCACGGGCGTGGGCAGCACGTCCCCCAACAGCCCCTTGGTGCGCAGATACACGCTCGCCCCGAGCTGCGGTCCGCTCACGCCGACCAGATAGAGCCGATCACCGGGGCGCTTGAGGTCCATGGAGGCCGTGTGGGCGACATCTGGCACGCGCGCTATGGCGCTGATGAGCAGCGTGCCCGGAATCGCGTGCTTGTCGCCGTCGGCGCCGACGTACTCGTTGTTGAGGCTGTCTTTGCCCGAGATGAACGGCGCGCCGAACGCGATGGCTGCGTCGTGGCAGCCGCGCGCACACAAGACAAGGCCGCCCAAACGGTCCGGGAGGCGTGGGTTGCCCCAGCAGAAGTTGTCCAAAATCGCGAGGTAGTCCGGGTCTCCTCCGACGGCGACGGCGTTGCGCACGGCCTCGTCCACGGCGAGCCACGCCATGATCTCGGGGTCGAGTTTGCCGGCCTGTGGATTCAAACCGACCGACAGGGCGACGCCCATCTTCAGCGGAGCGGCTGGATCTGCGGCCTCCAAGACGTCGAGCGGCACCAGCACAGCGGCGTCGCCCGGACCAGCGCCAGCCGGTCCGACCATGGGTTTGCAGACCGTGCCGCCCTGAACTTCGTGATCGAACTGTCGCACCACGTCCTCGTTCGAGCGCACGTCGGGCATCGCCAGGATGCGGAGCAGATCCGCTGTGAGATCCGGCGGGCTGGGGAACGTCACGGGCTGCGTCGCCGGCGGTCGCCAGTCGGCTGTCAGCTGCAGCTGCGGCATGCCCTCATGCAGAAAGTGGGCGTCGAGATCGCCGACGACGGTGTCGCCATGTCGGACCACGAGGCGGCCGTCACCGGTGAACCGACCGAGATCGGTGGCTTCGACGCCGTGCTCGGTGCAGAGCGCCTCGAAGGCGTCCCACTTCTCATCGGGAACCGCGAGCACCATGCGCTCCTGCGCTTCGCTCAGCCACACCTCCCACGGACCCAGACCTGGATACTTCAGCGGCACGCGCTCAAGGTGCACCGTCGCGCCCAGCTTCGACGCCATCTCGCCAATCGCCGACGACAGCCCACCGGCGCCGCAATCGGTCACGGCCGTGTAGAGCTCGGCGTCTCGCGCCAGGACCATCACCTCCATCACCTGCTTTTCGTGGATGGGATGGCCGATCTGAACGGAAGTCGACGCGATCTCGCTCGTCTCAACGCTCATCTCCATCGACGAAAACGTGGCGCCGCGCAGACCGTCGCGCCCCGTGCGACCGCCAATGCAGACGACGCGGTCGCCGACCTGCGGCGACGTCTTGTGGCTGCCGGTGGGTAACACGCCCAGACAGCCGCAGTAGACCAACGGGTTAGCGGTGTAGCCGGGGTCGTAGACGATGGCGCCGTTGACGGTGGGGATGCCCATCTTGTTGCCGTAGTCTTCGATGCCGGCGATGACACCGTCGGCGATCCGGCGCGGATGCAGCACGCCCTCGGGCAACGCGTCGACCGGCAGATCCGGCGGTCCGAAACAGAGCACATCCGTGCACGCGATGGGGCGCGCGCTGACGCCGAGCACGTCACGAATCACGCCGCCGGTGCCGGTGTTGGCGCCGCCGAAGGGCTCCAGCGCCGACGGGTGGTTGTGCGTCTCCACCTTAAAGGCGAGGTCGAACTTGTCATCAAACGCGATGATTCCAGCGTTATCGACAAACACCGAGCGCAGCCACGGCTTATCGAGCGCAAAGGTCGCCCCCTTGATGTACTGCCGATACATCGACTCGACCACCTCGGGCGCGTCGTGGAGCGGCACGCCGTCCGCGTCACGCTCGGTGAGCTCGATGCGCGCTTGAAACGTCTTGTGCACGCAGTGCTCGGACCACGTCTGCGCCAACATCTCCAGCTCAAGATCGGTCGGATCGCGCTGCTGGGCGATAAAATGGGCCTGAACGGCGGCCATCTCGACGCCGTCGAGCGCGAGGCGGCGCTCCTGGCTGAGGGCGAGCAGCTGCGCCGCGTCGAGGTTGGCCATGGCGACCGTCTCGATGACGGCGTCGTTCTTGGGTGTCTCGACGAAGGGCGCAGGCAGCCGCGCGTCGATGGCGAAGGCCTCGACCACCTTGTTGGCGAGCAGCCCGCTGGCGAGGCGGGAGAGGTGGGCAGGGGTGATCCGCCCGGTCAACAAGTAGCGCCGCCCCGTCGCCGCGCGCTTGAGGCGGGCAAAACCAAGCTCGCCGGCCGCCGAGAGCAGCGTCTCCGCGACCGAATCGGTGACGCCGGGCAGGGGGGTGACCTCTATCACGTGGTCGGCCTCCGCGGACGCCTTCGCCGCCGTTGCCGTGCCGCTCTGGATCGTCTCCCAGCTGGCGTCCTCGACCACCGTGTCCTGCAGCAGCGCCGGCACCCACTGGGCCAGCGCCTTCTGCGTCAGCTTTGTCCCGTCCAGGAAGAACAAGTCGCGCACCTCGATGTGGGTCAGACCATCGACGCCAACCGGGATCCCCAGGGTGCCCGCCTGCTGCAACAGGGCGCGGCCACGGCCGTCGTCGTGCCCAGCTCGTGGGCGAATTTCAACTCGGATGATCATGGCTAGCTCCGCGATGGCGCGCACGCCAGGGCTGATTATACGGGCTCGTAGGGGGCGGCCGTCTGCGCAAGAGGTGGGGGCGAGGCGTCACACTCAGTGCTTGAAGTGCCGCGCGCCGGTCATGCGCATGCTGACGCCGAGACGGTTGGCCGCAGCCACCACCTCGGGGTCGCGCTTGCTGCCACCGGGTTGGATGAAGGCGGTGACGCCGGCCGCAGCCGCGACCTCGACGCCGTCTTCAAACGGAAAAAAAGCGTCCGACGCGAGCGCCGCGCCACGCGCCTTATCACCGGCCTGCGCCACCGCGATCTGAACCGATCCGACGCGGCTGGTCTGTCCGGCGCCGATTCCCACCGTCGCGCCGTCCTTCACCAGCACGATGGCGTTGCTTTTGACGTGTTTCACCACGCGCCACGCAAACGCCATGTCTGCCTGTTGCTGGGTTGTGGGCGCCGCCTCGGTGGCGAGCTGCCAGGTCTCCGGCGCGGTGCTGTCGGCGTCTTCGGTCTGCACCAACAGCCCGTCCTGCGTCGACCGCAGGACCACGCCGGCGGGCGCGGCGGGCCCTAACTCCAGCGGGTTGGCGACCAGAACACGACAGTTGCGCTTCGTCTTGGCCATCAGCGCCAGCGCCTCGTCCGTGATCCCCGGCGCGACTAGGACCTCGACAAAAAGCTTGCCGAGGCGCTGCACAAAGGCGAGGTCGAGCGGGCGATTGCAGGCGATGATGGAGCCAAACGCGCTCACTGGATCGCACGCCAAGGCGCGGTCAAGCGCGTCGAGGACGTCCGCGCCGATCGCCATCCCGCACGGGTTCGTGTGTTTGACGATGGCAACACACGGCGCCTCGACCTCTCGCGGCATCTGCCACGCGGCCGTCACGTCGACCAGATTGTTGTAGCTGAGCGCCTTGCCTTGTTTGAGCTCAAACGCCGGTTTTGCGCCCTGCCAGCGGTACCAACCAGCCTCCTGGTGGGGGTTCTCGCCGTAGCGCAGCGGCTGCACCAGCTCCGCCGTGAGCGTGATGGTCTGCGGCAGTCCCGGCTCAACGCGCCGCCCCAACCACATCGCGATGGCCGAGTCGTAGGCTGCTGTGTGTCGAAACGCGCGCAGGGCGAGGTCCCGGCGGTGGTCTTGGCTGGGCTGCTCGGCCGTCAAGCTGCGCAACACCTCGTCGTACTGACTCGGCTCGCAGACGACGCTCACCCGCTCGAAGTTCTTAGCGGCGGCCCGCAGCAGGGCGACCCCGCCAATGTCGATCTGCTCGATCGCGTCGAGCTCCGCCACGTTCGGATCCGCCACGGTCTGCGCAAACGGGTAGAGATTGCACACCACGAGCTCGATCGGCGCCATGTCGTTCTGCGCCAGCTCAGCCAGATGCGCGTCTGTACCGCGGGCCAGGATCGCGCCGTGAACGCGGGGATGCAGGGTCTTGACGCGCCCGCCGAGGATCTCCGCGAATCCCGTCAGCGCTTCGACGGGCGTCACCGGCAGGCCGGCTTCAGCGAGCAGCCGGGCCGTGCCGCCCGACGCGACCAGTTCGAATCCTAAGTTGACGAGTCCAGCGCCAAAGACAGCGAGGCCGGACTTGTCGTACACCGACAGCAGCGCGCGACGTTTCATGAGGACTCCGTGGATCGTGAGTGGAGAGCGGCCTGGCGTGCGGTGGGCGTCGGCACCAGACCCGAGTGCGGTCGCGACGATTGCGACAGCGTGGGCAACAAGACCGCGATGGCGTCGACGAGCAGCTGGTGCTCGACGGCGTGGATGCGCGCGCTCAGGGTCGCGAGGTCGTCATCGGCCGAGATCGCCACCTCTGCGACCGCGATCGGGGCGCCTGCGTCCACCTCCGCGATGACGTGATGCACCATGACGCCAGTCGTCGTGATGTCGCCGGTTTTGTAGGCCGCGAGCGCACGCGCGATGGCGTGAATGCCCGGCAACGCCCCCGGCAACGCCGGATGCAGATTGATGAGGCGGCCCGCGAAGGCGTCGATGAACGTCGGACTCAGGATGCGCATGAAGCCAGCGAGCACGACCAAGTCCGGTCGGTGGGCGGCGACCCGCGCGGCCAGAGCGGCGTCGTAGGCCAGTCGCGGTTGCGTGTGCGCACGGCGGAACGGGCCGAACGGCTGCACCTCGGCGGCGATGGCGGCGTCGCGCGCACGCTGCAGACCGAAGGCGTTGGCTTTGTCGCTGACGACGGCGACCACGGCGGCCGGTAGCTGCCCCCCGCCACAGGCATCCAAAATGGCCTGCAGGTTGCTGCCGTTGCCGCTGACCAAGACGACAATGCGCGCGCGTTCGCTCATCGGTCGGCGGCCGCCACGAAGCGAACGGAGGCGCCGTCGTCACGCGCGATGATGTCGCCCACCCGCCAAGACCGCGCGCCACCGGACGCCGCGTGAGCTCGCAGCGCCGCCGCGGTGGCGTCCGCCTGTGCGCCGGGCACCACCACGAGCATGCCAACCCCGAGGTTGAAGACGTTCGCCATCTCTCGCTCGGCGATGCGGCCGAGATCACGGATGAGCGTGAAGATCGGCAGCTCGTCCCAAGAGCCCAGCACCAACTCCAAGGCCGTGTTTTCGGGCAGAATGCGCGGCGGGTTGTCGATGAGCCCGCCGCCCGTGATGTGGGCGAGGCCCTTGATGTCGACGCTCGCCGCGCGCAGGGCGGCGACCTCGGCGAGATAGCTCACATGGGGGGCGAGCAGCGCGTCGCCGATCGACACGCCGCCCAGATCGGACCGCGGCGCGTTGAAGTCCTGATCGATCAACACCTTGCGCGCGAGGCTGAAACCGTTGGTGTGCAGCCCGGCGCTGGCGAGGCCAAAGACGACGTCTCCCGGGCAGATGCGGCTGCCGTCGATCACCTGGTCGCGCGCCACCACGCCCACGATAGTGCCGACCAAATCGAGCTCGCCTGGAACATAAACACCTGGCATCTCAGCCGTTTCTCCGCCAAGAAGCGCGCAGCCAGCGGCCTTGCAAGCGGCGGCACACGACCCCACCACACGCGCGACCTGCTCAGGATCGAGGACGCTGCTGGCGATGTAGTCGAGGAAGAACAGCGGTCTGGCGCCCTGCACCAAAATGTCGTTGATGCTGTGGTTCACGATGTCGTAGCCGAGGCCGTCGACGCGGCCTAGCGCGGTGGCGACCTTGGTCTTGGTGCCGACACCGTCCGTGGAGGCGACGAGCACCGGCGCGGTGAGGTCTGAGAACGCGGCCGTGTCGAAGAGCCCGCCAAATGCCCCTACGGCGGAGAGCACCGCTGGACCATGGGTCGCTTCGACGGCGTCTTTCATCAACGCGATCGCCTTTGCGCCTGCGGCGAGGTCCACGCCGGCGTCCTTGTAGCTCACCGACGTGGGCGACGCCGTGGACAGATGCGGCCTCGCGTTCGCGTTCGCCACCACGGCAGGGAGCATGGCTGGCAGCCGCGCGAGCGCACGCCAACCGATGTCGTCACGGGCGTGCATGCCCTCAAATCCGATGCGGTGCACCCCCGCGTAGGCGCGATTGAGCGCGGTGCGCAGGTCGGCGCCGACCCCGGTGACCGCGAGCACCCGCCCGCCGTCGGTGAGCCATTGCTCGTCACTACGCCGAGTGCCGGCGTGGAACACGAAGGTGTCGCGCGCGTGGGCCGCCAGCTCGATCCCGCCGATGGTGTGACCACGGGTGTAGGCCTGTGGGTAGCCGCCAGAGGCCGCGACGACCGTGGCCGCGGCGCCGCTCTTCCAACGCACCCTCCCGGGCGCTAAATCGCTGGATACGCAGGCTTGCAGCACCTCGAACAAGTCACTGTCGAGCAGCGGCAGGAGCACTTGGGTCTCCGGGTCGCCAAAGCGGCAGTTGAACTCCAACACGCGCGGGCCATCGTCCGTGATCATGAGCCCGGCATACAGGATGCCGACGTAGGGATACGCCTCGGCAGCCATCCCCGCCATGACACGGTCAAACACCTCGTGCTGCACAAAGGCCGAGAGCTCCGGGGTGATCACGGGTGCGGGTGCGTACGCGCCCATGCCGCCCGTGTTCGGGCCGCGACTGCCAGACAGCAGACGCTTGTGGTCCTGCGCCGCCGGCATCGGCACGGCGATGCGGCCGTCGCAGAACGCCAGCACAGACGCCTCTTCGCCGATCAGCCGCTCTTCCACCAGCACGCTCGCGCCGGCCTCGCCAAACGCGCGGTCGGCCATGATGCGCTCAAGCGCGGCGAGCGCGTCACTCGGGCCATCGCAGACGACGACACCTTTGCCAGCTGCGAGCCCAGACGCCTTGACGACACACGGGCCATTCAACTCGCGAACGTAGGCTTGTGCCGGTGCTAAGGCGTCAAAGAGCCGTGAATGTGCGGTGGGGATGCCATGGCGCAGCATGAACGCTTTGGCGAAGGCCTTGGACGCCTCGAGCTGCGCAGAGACGCGGCGCGGACCGAAACAGACCAGACCGTCGGCGATGAACCGATCGACGAGTCCGGCGGCGAGCGGCGCCTCTGGGCCGACGATCGTCAGCGCGATGTCGGCCCCATGGGCGAACGCCAGCAGTCCAACGTGGTCGTCAACCGCGACGTCGACGTTGTGCACTCGATCATATGCGTGACGCTGCTGGGTCCCGCCGTTGCCGGGCGCCACGTAGACGCGCGCGACGTGGCTGGACTGCGCGAGCTTCCACGCCAGCGCGTGCTCACGACCGCCGCTGCCGACGACGAGGACCTGGGCGCGTTGGGAACCGTCGTCGGGGCCGAGACCGGCGAGGGGTGAGGTCGTGTGACTCATGAGAATCCTCCGCTGCGGCTGAATAGTCATGCACTGCAGCGCGCCGCGCCGCCGAACGCGCTGTGCAATCTAGCCCTCGAAGGCGTTCTTTCTGTCGTCTGACTTCTTGGACAGCCAAGCGCTCACGTCGAGTGGATAATTGCCCGAAAAACAGGCGTCGCAGTGGCCACCCGGCGGGCGATCCCCGGCGACCTCTGCGAGCATGCCTTCACGGCTGAGGTAGGCCAACGTGTCGGCGCCAACATGTTGACGAATCTGGTCCACGGTCATCCGATGACCGATGAGCTCTTCGTGCGTCGCCATGTCGACGCCCATGAAACAGGGGTGGGCGACGGGCGGCGAGCTGACACGAACGTGAACTTCGATCGCGCCCGCCTCGCGTAGCAGGCGCACCAGGGGGCCGCACGTGTTGCCCCGCACGATCGAGTCGTCGATGAGCACCACGCGTTTGCCCTCGAGGTTCGCTTTCAAAGGATTGTACTTCAGCGTCACCGTGGAGCGGCGTTGCCGGTCGGTTGGCTCGATGAAGGTCCGGCCGATATACCGGTTCTTCGTCAACCCCTCCGAGAAGGGGATGCCGCTGGCGTTGGCGAAGCCGATGGCCGCCGGAATCGCGCTGTCGGGCACGCCCATCACCATGTCGGCCTCAACGGGGGATTCTTCCCACAGGCGCTTGCCCAGGCGCTGCCGCACGGCGTGGATCGTCTGGTCCTCCAAGACGCTGTCTGGCCGGGAGAAATAGACGTACTCAAAGACACACAACGCCGACTTTGATGCTGGTTTCTTGCCGGAAAAGCTGTGCACCCCGTCCGCGTCGAAGCGGATGATCTCGCCCGGCGCGACCTCGCGAACGTAGCGCGCGTCGATCGTTCCCAGCGCGCAGGACTCGCTGGCGACGACGTGGCCCAGCACTTCATCGCGATTGCGACCCCGCTCGCCGAGCAGCTCGCCGATGCAGAGCGGCCGGAGCCCCAGTGGATCGCGCGCCGCCCAGATCGCGTCACGGGTCAGGATGACGATGCAGTAGGCGCCCTCAGCCACAGCCATGAAGTTGCGGATCCGCGCCAACCAGTCCGGCCCATTGGGCTCGCCGCTCTCCGGCGGCGCGGCGATCATCTGCGTGATCACCTCAGTGTCGCTGGTCGAGATGAGCCCCACACCCCGCTCAAGCAAGCGTCGGCGGAGGATGTGGGTGTTGGTCAAGTTGCCGTTATGGCCGACCGACATGGGGCCGTGGAGCGTCTCGATGAGGTACGGCTGCGCGTTGTTGAGCGACGAGGCCCCCGTCGTGCTGTAGCGGTTGTGACCGATGGCGAGGTGCCCCGTCAGCGGCCGCAGGTTCTCTTCGGTGAAGACCTGCGCGACGAGGCCCATCCCCTTGTGCAGCAGCGCGCGGCGACCGTCACTCACACAGATGCCGGCGCTCTCCTGGCCACGGTGTTGCAGCGCGTAGAGCGAGAAGAAGCTAAGCCGGGCCACGTCGACGTCCGACGTGGGCCACGCGTACACCCCGACCACGCCGCACTCCTCGTGAGGGCGGTCGAGACCGTCGAGCGTCACCTCGAAGGTGGTCTCCTGCGCGGTGTCCTGGGCGCCGCTCAGGACGACCTCTGCTGCGCCAATCATGCCGCCTTCTGCTGCGCCAATCATGACAGGCCTCCTTCGGTCAGGGCGCGCACATTGGCGGCGATTCGCGGTAGGGCTGGCAGCTTTCCCGCTGAGAAGGGTCGTCCTGTCAGCCGCTCCCACACCGTGATGTAGCGCTGCGCGGCCTCAGCCAGCAGGGCGGCCGGCGGCGCGGGGATGGCGCCGGCGCCGCTGAAGCCTTGGCTGATGAACCACTCGCGCAACATCTCTTTGGAGAGCGCCTCGGGCGTCGTGCCGTCTGTCATGGCGCGTTCGTAGCTCTCAAGCGTCCAGTATCGGCTCGAGTCTGGTGTGTGCAGCTCGTCGATCAACACGAGCTCATCACTAATCAGTCCGAACTCGTACTTCGTGTCGACCAAGACCAAGCCGGCAGCGGCGGCACGTGCCTGACCACGGGCGTAGAGCGCCAACGCCACCCGCCGCACCTCGGCCCAGCGTTCGGCCGAGACGTGACCGCCAGCCACGACCTCAGCCTCGCTCAGCCGCTCATCGTGCTGGCCAGCGGGGGCCTTCGTGGTCGGCGTAATCACCGGCGTCGGCAGCCGGTCGTTCTTCTTTAGGCCGGCCGGAAGTTCAAGTCCGTACGGTCGCGCCACGCCTCGCTCATATAGCGTCCACAGCGCGGTGTCCGTGACACCTGTGATGAAGCCACGCACGATGACCTCAACCGGCAGCGCCTTGGCCTTTCTTGCCAGCGTGACGTTCGGATCGAGCACGGCGAGCACATGATTTGCGACGATGTCTTCCGTCTGCTCAAACCACCAAGCCGACAGCTCGTTGAGCACCTGGCCGCGAAAGGGGATGGCGCCGAGCACACGGTCGAACGCGCTGAACCGGTCGGTGCTCACGAGCAGCAAGGTGTCGCCGCGGTCGTACACGTCGCGGACCTTGCCTTCGTAGCGCGGACCTTGGTTTTGCAGGTTCGTAGCGACCAACGGCGCCGCTGCGATGAGCGTGTTGAGGTTCACCATGCGCTCGGTCCTCGCACGGCAGCCACAAGCGCCAAGGTGCGCTCGGCGGCGTCGCCGGTGTAGTCGGATGCATCGAGCCAGACCACGACCTCGTCCGTTGTCGCCATCGACAACACCTGCGGGTCCGTGCTCAGGCTCTGCACCAGTGGGTTCTCGCGGCCTTCACGCAGCGCGGCCCACGCGGCCAAGCTGTGCTCGCGAATCAGCTCATGCAGGTCCTGGCGGCTGCCGCCGCGTTTGACCAGCTCCATCAGCACCCGCTCCGTCGCGGCGAAGGTGCCATAGACGGCCAATAGTCGGTCGCTCGCGCGTTCGTCGACCCTGAGCCCGCCCAGGATGCGGTCGGCCCGCTTGATGGACTCGTCGGCGATGAGGAAGGCCTCGGCGAGCACGCTGCGTCGGTTCGCGGAGTCGTCGAGTGTGCGCTCCAGGTACGAGTGTGCGGCGTTATCCCAGGCGACACGGGGCAGGGCGGCGAGCAGCCGTGTCAGGCTGTTGATGTTCTCGGCGTTGATCGGGTTCCGCTTGAATGGCATCGCGCTCGAGCCAACTTGTTTGGACCCGAACGGCTCCGCAAGCTCGCCGATCGGAGGGCTCTGCAGCAGGCGCAGATCAGCGGCAAACTTGTACAGCGACTGACCGAGCGACGCGAGCGCGCTGAGCAAGCGAAAGTCCTGCTTTCGCGCGTAGGTTTGCGTCGAGACCGGCATCGCAGGCAGGTCGAGCGTGGCCATGATCTTCGCCTCAAACGCGCGCGCGGTCAGCGGTGTGCCGGCCAGCAGCTGGTGGTAGCTCGCCGACGTCCCCGTCGCGCCCTTGAAGCCCTTGCCCATCACGCTCTCACGCATGGTGCGCAGGTCGCCGAGATCGACGCTTAGATCCCAAAGGACTTGGGCGAGGCGATAGCCAATCGTGGTCGGCTCGGCGGGCTGTAGGTGGGTGAACGCCATGGTCGGTCGGTGCGCCCACCGCTCGCATTGGTCGCACAGCGTGGCGGTGAGCGCCTCGAGGCGCGTCAGCAGCAGGTCGAGCGCCTCGCCGATGCGCAGCGCGTCCGCGTTGTCTTCGATGTCCATGCTCGTCGCGCCGAGGTGGATGATGCCGCCACCCACGTGGCACTGGTCGGCATAGGTTCTCACCTCCGCCATCAGGTCGTGCTTGATCTCCAGCTCAATGGCGTGCGCCTTCGCCAAGTCGAGGTCAGTCACGTGGGCTTCGAGATCCGCCACCTGCGCGTCGGTGACGAGACCCGCGTCGCGTTGCGCGCCAGCCAGCGCCACCCAGATGCGGCGCCACGTGCGGCGTTTGTGCGCCTCACTCCAGATGCCGCGCATCTCCTCGGAGCCGTAGCGCCACGTGAACGGAGAGAGGTAGGTGCTGTGGTCGAAGGGGCCGGCGCTCATGATGCCTCGGGTGCGGATGCGTTAAAGGCGTGGTCCATCACGACCAAGCGGTCGCGCTCGGGTCCAACGGAGATGAAGTCGATCGGCACGCCTGCGAGCTCGCTGATGCGGTGGAGAAACGACCGCGCGGCCTTGGGCAGATCATCCCAGCGCCGCGCGTCGATGGTCGGCTCATTCCAGCCGGGCCACGCCTCATACACTGGCTCGCAGCGCTCTTGGTCCGGCGTGTCGGGGAGGTGGTGGATGATCTCGCCATCGAGCTTATAGGCCGTACAAACGAGGATTTCATTGAAGGTGTCGAGCACATCGAGCTTGGTGACGGCGAGGCCAGTGAACCCATTCAGCCACGCCGCGTAGCCGATCGCGACGCCGTCGAACCAGCCGCAACGGCGTGGCCGCCCGGTCGTCGCGCCATACTCCAGGCCGATGTCGCGCAGACGCTGGCCGGCCGCGTCGTGCAGCTCGCATGGGAAGGGGCCGCCGCCGACGGAGGTGGAGTACGCCTTCACGACACCAATCACCGACGTGATCGCGGAGGGCGGCAAGCCAGCGCCAGCCGCGGCGTAAGCGGCGGTCGGATTGGAGGAGGTGACATAGGGGTAGATGCCCCAGTCGAGGTCGCGCATGACACCGAGCTGCCCTTCAAGGAGCACCCGTTGGTCTGCGCTGATCGCGGCGCGGACCAGCGGCACGGTGTCCACGATCCGGTGACCGATCTGGTCTGCCCACCCGGCGCAGGTAGTCATCATCACCTCAAGGTCGACCAGCGGCTCGTTGTATTCGGCGAAGCGCGAGTTGGCGTAGGCGACCGCGAGGGTCAGCCGCTCACGCAGCCACGCTGGTCGCAGGAGGTCGCCGAGACGCACGCCGCGTCGCGCCGCTTTGTCGGTATACGCCGGGCCGATGCCGCGCTTGGTGGTGCCAATCTGCTGGGCTTCAGCCCGGGCGCGCTCCTGCAGGCCATCTAGCTGCGGGTGATACGGCATCACGACGTGGGCGCGGCTGCTCAGCCAGAGGTTGTCGGTCGTGACGCCGGCCGCCTCGACCTCGCCCAGCTCGATCAGCAGACCCTCCGGGTTGACCACGCACCCCGTGCCGACGATGCACACGGTGTCAGGATTGAAGATCCCAGACGGCACCATATGTAGCTTGAAGAGGCCAAAGTCGTTGATGACCGTGTGCCCAGCGTTGTCGCCGCCTTGGAAGCGGATCACCATGTCGGCGCGCTGGCCCAACCAGTCCACGACACGGCCTTTGCCCTCATCTCCCCACTGTGCTCCGACGACGGCTGTCACTGCCATTGCGGTCTCCCCGGCTCAAGATTTCAGGTCGAATATCAGCGCGAAAGTCGTGTGATCATAGCCCCGCAGCGTAGCGGATCCCCGCCTCAAACAGCGCCAAGCCGAGCTGCCCGTGCACGCCGCGGGTCGGGTGCTGCAGCGGGTTGATGTGGTCCTCGGGATGCGGCATCAGTCCAAGAATAGTGCCCCGGCGGTTGCTGAGGCCGGCGATGTGATGCTGCGAACCGTTGGGATTGGCGG
>CALENB010000273.1 GCA_937910235.1 uncultured Myxococcales bacterium
GTACGTCCACCTCGTCTGGTCGACGTGGGACCGTGAGCCCGCGGTCACAACGGAAGTGCAACAGTAGCTCTGGCCGATGGGCGACATCGCGGCGCTGCCATGGGTCTCGGAGGTTCGGTTGCCAATGCGCGTGCGACGGCGGATTTTGGCGAAATGACATGGGATCGCAGCCGACGCGGACCGTGATGAGACGCGGCGTCGCTGAGCCCGACGCGCGCAGGTGCGTACGCCGCGCAGTCGGCCGCGTGACCAACGCCTACTTGATGTAGCTCTGGCACAGCCCACCCTCGCAAGTGATGGCGATGAGGCCGCTCCCAGCGTTGTCGCCGTCCTCCGCCAGCACCGGCTTGGGGATACAGTCGCAGATGGGCTGGAGCTTGTTGCACGCGAACTCCGTGGACTCGATCGCCGACTTGCTCGTCTTGGTCACGCCCCAGGCGATCTGACTGCCGCAGCAATCGACCTGATGCAGCATGTACGTGCAGTCCTTGGTGGACTGGCACCACTTGTAAGGCTGCGGTTGCTTGACGCCACTCACGTCACATTTCCCAGCGGAGCTGGGCACCGTCGCGAGGCACACGCCGGCCTTGCACACTGGGACCACCGGACCGTTTGAGAGCGCAACGCGCCCATCTTCGGCGACTGTCGGCATCGAGGCACAGCCGCAGTCAGGGTATTGGCTCTGGCACGTCTGCTCCGCGGCTTGATAGGCGGTGGCCTCTGATTTGGCGATGGCGTGTGCGATCTGAGTCCCGCAGCAGTTGACCTGGTGCTGCACAGCGACGCAGTCGGCGTCGACCTGGCAACCCTTCGAAAACGCCGGAAACATCAGGTTTTTGCCGACGCAGATCACGCCAGGGACGCCGCCACCGTCGGCGACAAGCGCGTCGGATGGGGTTGTGTCGGGTGTGGCGTCGCTCGTCAGGGCGTCCACGCTGCCGACGTCTGTAGCGCCGCTATCCTGGTGGCTTGTGTCCGGGCTCCCGATGTCTGCGACGACGGTGTCTGCGACGACCGCGTCTGCGACGACTGCGTCCGCGATGAGGGCGTCGGCGGCGAGCCCTGCGTCAGCTCCTGCGTCGGCGGCGGCGGCGTCGGCGGCTGCCGCTGGCGGCTTGGACGTATCGGTCCCGCAGGCAGTGAATCCACAGGCCCACAGGATGATCACGAGGCCGCGCGGGGCATGGCGCCTGTGCAACGCGGGGTGTGTGAAGCTCGTTGTCATGATCTCTGGCTCCTGCGATGAGATGGGACCTGCCTCTCCGCAGCCTCGTCCGTCAGGGCCGCTTCGTCCATAGGCAACGCCCAGTCTCGGCGTCACACGCCAGCTTGCCGGATGGACGTTGGACGCGCCGTCCGCGAAGATTACCCTCTATGGTGATCTCCGCGTCTACCTGGGCGCTTCGAGGGAACATGAGCGGTCTCATAGGCAAGTTGACCGCAGCCCTGCTGGCGGCGCTGCTTGTGGCGGGCTGCGGTGGCCGGGGCGTCGGCGGCGTCGATCTGGCCGATACCAGCGACGCGGTGGACGCGAGCAGCGGAAACGCGGCCGGCGCGGTCGATACGGCCGGCGTCGTTGATGTGGACCGCACCATCGACGCGAGCGGTGCAATCGATGCGAGCGACGCAGTCGATGCCAACGACGGCGGTGGTGCCGACGCTGGGCCGAGCGATGCGTCGCCAGATCGGGTCGTAAACACCGCGCCGGGCGGCGACACGTCAACGGTCGCGGACGCTGAGAATACGGGCGATTCGGAGCTGGGCGACGTGGCAGCCGTTGGCGTCGGCGAGGCCGACGTGCCGCCCGCGGCTGACACGGCGTCGCCTGACACGGCGTCGCCTGACACGGCTCCTGCTGACACCGGTCCCGCCGACACGGGACCCGCCGACACGGGACCCGCCGACACGGGACCCGCCGACTCGGGTCCTGGCCAAGCAGACGCCGTGCCGGACGTCAGCGACAGCGGGATGACCGACGCTGCGACGACCGACGCTGCGGCGACCGACGCTGCGACGACCGACGCTGGGACCCAAGACGCCACCTCGATCGCAGACGCAGCCCTCGTCGACGCGCCGCAACCGTGCGTCGATCCGGTGGTGACGACCGTGATCCACCTCGCTGTCGATGGCCTGCAAGCCAAAGGCATCGCGGCGCTCATCGCGGCGGGCAAGGCGCCGAACTTCAAGCGGCTGGTGACCGAGGGCGCGTCCACGCATGACGCGCGCTGCGACTTCACGCACAGCGTCACGCTGCCAAACATGACCGCGATGATGACGGGCCTCGCCGTGTCGGCCGTAGCGGGAAAGCCGGCGACGATGTTTCACGGCTACGTGGACAATGTGTCCGTCGCGCCCGGCGTGACGCTGCACAACGCGGGCAACCCAGCGCTGTCCTACGTGCGCAGCATCTTCGATCTGGCCCACGACTACGGCCTGCGCACGGCGCTGTACAGCAGCAAGGTGAAGTTTGCGCTCTTTGAGCAGAGCTGGGACGCCAAGGCCGGCGCCGCGGACCTAGTGGGTGTCGACAATGGCAAGAACAAGATCGACGACAAGCTCATGGACGCGGACACGGCCAAGCTGATGAACGCCTTCATCGCGGCGTCGACCAAGCAGCCCTACAGCTACGCCTTTGTGCACCTGTGGGATCCAGACCAGATCGGTCACTTGAAGGGGTGGGGCAGTCCGCAATGGCAGGTGGCGGTGATCCACGTCGACACCCAGCTCGGCAAGCTCCTCAACCACATCGAGAGCCACCCGAAGCTCGCGGGTCACACGGTGCTGCTGGTCACGGCGGACCATGGTGGTCATCTCAAAAATCACTCGAACCAGACCCACCCGGACATCTACACCATCCCATTTTACCTCTGGGGAGCGCGCATCGCGAAGGGCAAAGACCTGTACGGGCAGCTGACCAACCGCACGGCGCCGGGCGCGACCCTCCCCGACTACACCGCGAAGGCGCAGCCGCTCCGCAATGGTGACTCAGCGGCCATCGCTGCGATGTTGCTCGGGTTGCCGACCTTGCCGGGCGCTCTCATGGTGGACGCTGGGTTGACGCTGACGTCGTGCAAGAACTGACGGCAAAACTCCGATACACTCCCCGTGCGCGCCTGATACGCGCCGGATAGACGCTTGCTACGCAAAGGGTACAGATGAGCCAAAGCCTTGAAGATCGCATGCGAGTTTTGGAGATCGTCGCGCAGGTGCTGGTGGTGGACTTCGCCATCACGCTGGAGGAGGACGACTTCTTCGACCGCCTCGTCGCGCAGCTCGCGCTGACCGCGGAGCAGCGCGCCGCCGTCGTCAAACGCGTCAACATCGGGGATCCGGTGGAGCTGGTCGCGGCGCAACTCGGCCCGGAGTCACGCGTGAACCTGATGCGGATCCTGGCCGAAGCGGCGGCCATCGACGGTCAGATCGTAGCCCGCGAGGTCGAGGTCATCGAGCGAATTGGCGCCGTGCTGGCGTTTCAGACCGCCCATCCTGGGCGGCTGCCGCCGGACCAGCGCTGAGCTTGTGGCGGCGACAACCGCGATCTTCCGGGCTCAGGAGCAGATGTTGACGCGCCACGGCACAGCGGTGACCGCGCGCACAAGCGCCCTGGTCCCCGCGCGACGACGCGCGCTCCGCATTGGGCCACTGGCGCTCGTAGCCAGCGCCTGCTTCCCGACCGCGGGTTGGGCCTTGGCCACCGACGACCACGCCGGGAGCGACGCCATGACGGCGTTGCACGGCACCTACGCGCAACTGATTCTGGCGACGCTCAGCCTCGCCGCGGTGGCGGCCCTCTCGCTGGTCTATCACGCCAGCAGACCGAGAAATCAGGGGCTGAGCGCGCCAGTGCTCGGACTACACCTCAAGATCACACACATGCTGCCCGCCGCGATCCAGGTCGCGATCTACGGCTACTGGGCGCTGTACTGGCGCCAACTTCCGAGTCTACTGCCGATGATTGGCCTGCAGCTCGTGTGGGCTTTTGCGTTGGACGCGCTGCTGGCCGTGTGGCGCACCGGCCGCTGGGTGGTTCGCGCCGGCCCGGTGCCGATCGTGCTGAGCGCCAACCTCGTCGCCCTCTTCGCCCCGGTGAGCTGGCCGCTCGCGATCGCGATGATCTCGCTCGCCCTGCTGTCGCGCGACTTCATTCGCCACCAGGGCAAACACGTCTTCAATCCATCGGCGTTTGGGGTCTCCGCCATCGGGCTGCTCAACCTCATCTGGCCCTCACTGGGCTACAGCGACCGGGCCCACCAGTTCGACCTAGCGCCGAGCATGACGGAGGTGGTCGTGCTGCTCGCGCTCATCGTGCAGCTGCGCCTGCCGGTGGTGCTCTCGACGCTGGGCGCCGGCCTCGCGCTGAACACGCTGGCGTTGATGGGGTTGCACGTCCTGTCGCCGTCCTGGGCGCCCGTCACGCTCATCCTGCTGCTGTTCCTCACCGATCCCGCCACGATCCCGCGCTCGCCGCTCGGCCGGCTGCTGTTTGGCCTGCTCGCCGGCGCGCTGATGGGGCTCATCGGCCACGGCCTCGAGACGCTGAACTACTCGGATTTCTACGCTAAGGTCGTGGCGGTGCCGCTCGCGAATCTGGCCAGCCCGGCGCTTGAGCGGTGCGCTGCTGGGTTGACTGTGCGCTTGCCGAGGCTGCAGCGGGCGCTCTCGCCCCGCCTCAACCGTGTGCACATCGCGCTGTGGTTGGCGTTGGTCGCGATGGGGCTCAGCGATGGTGTGAAGGCCGAACGACTGGCGCCGCGACGCGTCGCGATGCACAGGGAGAACCGCACGCCTTTTCTGGTCGTGACGCCGGCCGGGCGCACGCCGTGCCGCGCGAATCCGCTGTATTGTCAGCCTTTGCGCCTGGATCTGGAGCTGGGCTGCTGGGCGGCTGAGCTGGTCGACGCGTCCGCGCGGCGCTGCGCCGGACCGCCGGGTTTGCGTGGTCTCGACTAGGGTCTCGGCGGCTACGCTGGCGCGAACGTCTGGCGCGCTGGCATCACGCGAGGCAGCGTCACGCCGCGCTCATGCCGCCCGATCACCCCGGCCAGCCGGTCTCCGAGCCGCTGTAGATGCGCCGGCGCGTCGTCGTCAGCGTCACGCCGCAGGTGCAGATCGAAGCGTCGCGTACCCGCCAAACACCGCGAACCGCGCGTCCGCGCCCACAGACCGATCTCAGCGTGCCCGCCCGTCTTCAGGTCGACCAATACGAAGATGATCTGACCACCCGGCGCCTCAGCGATATACGCCACGGCCCAATGCGCCGTGAGCGGTCGGCCGTCGCCATACGGCGCGACCAGGGCCTTCGCCCACGCAGCCGGCGGCATCTTCAGCACCTCCGCCGCCTCACGAATCGGGCCGTGCATGCGCTTCGGCGAGCCAGCTGCCGCATGCGCTGCAGAGACCCCAGTCAGCGCGGACGCTGAGGCGACGCCAAAGCCGGCCGCGACGATCTTGTCGAAGAATCCACGACGACTCAGGGGGGCGCGCGCTGTGATCGGGTCATCGATTGAGGGGGTGTTGTCCTGCGTCATGCTGCGTCCTCCGCTGGTCCGTGGCAGTCGTCTCCAGCGCAGCCTGCCACGAAAGCGGTCGCGCATGGGAGTTGATTCTGGCGGCGATCAGGGCGGAACGGACGGCGCTGCAGCGAGCCCCGCCAGCGCTCAGACCCTGGTTTTTCGGCTAGAAAGCCGTCACCACGCCGAGGTGGAGCGCGACGTCGTCTGCAAAATCCGAGTACTGATACCACTCAGCCGACGCCTTCCATCGCAGCCGCTTGTCCATGCGCCAGGACGCGGCGAGGGTGGATCGCACGATGGTGCTGCTGGCCTTCAGCGCGCTGCCGACCGGGACGTTGCCCACGCGCCCCATGCCGTCAAAACGCGCCAACAGATCGAAGTTGCCGACGGGCCACTGCGCGACGACGTAGAACCCATCCTTGAGGAAGTAGGGATCCCAGCCGCCCGTACTTCCGGGCCCATAGACGTATTCGGTCGCCGGGCTGGGCCCGAACCCCATCCGTTGCCGGCGCAGCAGATACTCGGCGCGGACCGTCAGGTTGCCCAGCTTGGCCACCACATCGACGCCCAGCAGCAGATAGTCGAGCTTTCGCTCTGGATCGCCCGTCCCGACCATCGCTGAGACGCCGAGCTTCAGCGAGGTGCGGTCGCCGAGCATGATCATGGACGCGCGGCCGCCGACCGTCGGCTGCGAGTTGTTGTCAACGTAGTACCGCTCGCCTGATCGGGACTGCATGAAGTCGATGTCCGAGGCGCCGCTGCTCGCCCGCAAGCCGCTGACGAGGTACGCCGCCCAATCGAGCTCAAGCGCGTCGCTGATGCTGTGATGACCGAGCACCTGCACGCCGTTGTCGACGAACGGCGCCGGCAGCACGCTCATGTTCCACTCGCGCATCCGCAACATGCGGCCCATGTCGTAGGGCAGGGGCTTGTCGCTGGTGCGGTGGTTGGCGGGGTCGTGGCGATCGGGGAAATCACCGAAGCTCGGCGTGAAGCGACCGGCGCGCAGCGTGATGGCGTCGCTCAGCGCGATATCGACGGCGGCCACACCCGTCTCAAGCCCGTGGCACGAAGAGCAGACCTTGATGGAGGCGTTGATGCGTTTGGTCACGTCGACGGCGAGCTTCAGGCTCAGCTCGGTCGTGAAGCCGTCGAGCGTCACGTCCCGGGGATGGCGTTGTGTGGGAACCGCCAAGTAGTCCAGCTGCGCGGACCCGGCGAGCCGGGACTCGATCGCGCCTGCCAGGCCGCCGTTCAGGCTCAGCGCGAGGACGCCGATGGCCGCGCACAGCCCTGCGGCCACCCACAGCTTGGGTGGCCGCGTTCGTCGGTCAATTGTCACGGGCGCCCTCCGCGATCCAATCGTGAATCGCCTGGATCTGCTCGGTGTTGAGCGCCGGCGCGCCGAGTGGCATCCGGCTGCCACGCTGACCAGCGCCCACGACTTTGGCGAGGAGCTGACTGCTGCACGGCGAACCGCTGACGACGACGCTTGGCCCGGCGTCGTCGCCGCCAGCGCGCAGGCCGGGGAGGCTTGTCAGGTCGAGCCCAGCGTTGGTGAAGCCGACGCCTGCGCCGCTTTTCGGATCGTGGCAGGGCAGACACATGGGCTGGAGGATGGCGTCGTAGACGTCGGTCTTGAACGAGATCTCCACGTCTGGATCCGAGTCATTCGGGTCGCAGGTGACGACCACTGCTGGCCCCAGATCGGGCGCCCACGCCGCACACGCGCTCTGACTGCAGATCAGCAGGGCTCCGACCAAGCACGCGGCGTTGCGGTGATGTCGCTGAAGACAGCGTCGCGGAGGTGTCATGGCGTGAACACCACTCGGGTCGATACATCCACCGTGCCAGTGTCCGGCCGAACGCGACTGCGCAGCCGCGCGACGTGACGGACGACGCAATCGACCAGCGTCTTCGGGGTTCCAGCGCCCTTCACGGCGCGAAAACGACCGTCCTCATCGACCGTGAACGTCACCCGAACCACCGTGGGGCCGCGCAGGCCGGCGGTCTGCCAGCAGGCCTTTGCGCTCGCTGGTAAGCCAGCGAGCGCCTTCGAGATGACCCGCCGGCTGAGGCCGCCGTCAATCTTGAGGCTGCCCAGCGCGATGGCGGGATCGGGGTTGAACGCCGGCTTGGCAACACGCTGTGGAACCGGTGGGGCCGCTGGTTGGGCTGCCGGCATCGCCTTGGCGGTCGGCGACGGCGTCGGCGCTGCCGGGACGTGGCTGGTCTTGGCCGGCGCGACCGGCGCGACCGGCGGTGCCTGCGGCGCTGCTGTCACCGCGACCTTCGCGTGGTTCGCGCCCGCTGGCCTCGGCTCCGCTTTGCGCGCCTCGCTTGACGGGGACTTGGCCGCGCGTCGTCGCCGCGGCACCCTGCGCCGGACGCTGGCGCTCTCCGTCGCAGCGACGTCGATCGCGCCCGGTTTTTCAGCGTTTTCGCTCGTTAGATCGGCGGCGGGCGGCGCGGTCGGCGTCTCCACACCGCGCTGGGCGGTCACGGTCGGTTTGACCTCCGGCGCGTGGGTCGGCGGTGCCGCTGGCGCCACCGTCGGTTGGCGCAGCGGCGCCGACATTGCGACGTTTGGCGCGGTAAGACGCTCGCTCACGGCGGCCACCGGCACGGCTGCCGCCGGGTCAGCGCGGTCATCGCCGAGCCAGACCAGGCCGCCGACCAGCGTCGCGACCACGGCCGCAATCCAGGGCCAAGCCCGCCGCGTGTCACCCGGACGCATCGCGGACTGCGCCGCAAGCGCCGACAGGTCGGGCGCAGCCTCCGGCGCACCCGGCGCAGCCTCCGGTGCACCCGGCGCCACCGATCCGACCGGCGCCGCCGACCCGCCCGGCACCGCCGCCACGCCCGGCTCCGTGCTCGCTTCGCTCGTCAGCCCGCGCAGCATCGACCGCATCGACCGCGCAGACTGAAAGCGCTGCCCCGGTTGCTTCGCCATAGCCGTCGCGATGAACGCGTCGACCTGTGGCCCGAGCTCCGGGCGGATCGCGGAGGGTGGCCGCGCGGTCTCCGTCACGTGGCGATAGACGATGGCAAACGGATTATCGCCCGTGAACGGCACCACGCCAGTCACCAGCCGATAGAGGATGACGCCGCAGGCATACAGATCCGAGCGTGCATCCAGCTTGGCACCCTGGCACTGCTCCGGCGACATGTAGTGCGGGGTGCCTGACACCGAACCGTCCTGCGTCAACGTCTCGCTGCTGTCGGGCCCGAACAGCTTCGCGATGCCGAAGTCACACACCTTCGCCTGCTCTGTGGGCAGACCGCGGTCATCGAGCGCCGCGACCACCATGACGTTGTCCGGTTTCAGGTCGCGATGGACGATGCCGTTGTCGTGGGCTACCGCCAGCGCGCTCAGCACTTGCGACAGCAGCCAGACCGCGCGGTCGAGGCTCAACGGGCCGGTCTCTTCCACGAGCTCGCCGAGCGATTGGCCTTCGAGGTACTCCATGACGATGTAACAAGCGCCGTTCTCCTCGCCGAAATCGAGCACCCGCGTGCTGTTGGGATGCTCGATACGGCTCGCGGCCAGGGCCTCCCGACGAAACCGCTCCATGGCCTGTGGCCGCTGCGTCACCGCGTGATGCAGCAGCTTGATGGCCACGGTGCGCTGCAACGCCGGATGTACGGCCTCGTAGACGACCCCCATCGCGCCCTGGCCGAGCATGCGCCGAATCTCGTACTTGCCGCCGGCGAGCGTCGTTGGCGTCGGCGGCGCGACGAGCGTCGTCGCGCCGACGGTTGAAGTCGCCGCAGGGGGTGAATTCGGTGGTGAAGGAGGACTCGAGGTTGTCATGGCATCACCGAAGGCGTGGTGCAGACGTGATCGTTACTCTTGCAGGGCGCATGACAACCCACACAGGAGCCCTTGGACGCCGGATCTCCGCCTCCGCAGCAGTCTCGGACACCGCCGCTGTTGTCGATCAGGTACCAGCGCCAATCGGCCGCCGCCGGGTCGCTGCCGACCGCGCCCTTCTCCATGGCCGTGTACCGCGCCAGGATGCTGCACGCGGTGTCCTCGTACTGCGACTTGACCAACACCGTGCCCTCGGGAAGCGGCGTCTCGCCTTTCATGAACGCGTCGCGGCCGACGTCGTTAATCCAGACCACGACGTGGTCGCCCGTGGGGTGCGAACTCGGTTTGCAGTTGTGGATTTTGGTGTAGACCTGCTGGTAGTCCTCTGGAAACGGTGTCTCCGTGTCCCACGTCGAACATCCCGACATCGCCGCCAAAACCAGCGCTATCCGCGCCAGCGTGGGCGCCGACGGATGCGCCGTCGGGCGTGGCGCGTGCGTCAGCTGTGCAGCGGTAGGGACGCCAGACGATGGGGGCGGGCAGCTCGGCATGGACAGGCGACGCTCTGTTCGGGGTGGCGGAGGTGTGGACGACCAGGTTGGGCGTGGTCGAGTGTACCCACGTGACGCTGACTGCGCGACCTATTCGCATGCTTGGCCGCTACCCAGCGTCGTGTGGGCTGGACCCCTGGCTGCCCAACGTGGGACAAACTGCGTCGGCCAGCTGTCCAGCGCACGGATGGCAAGCAGGATTCGACGCCGGTCCAACGAGGTCTCATGCCAAATCACACAGCGAATCACGGCGCGTCCACGGCGCTCGCGCCGGTCCAGGGAACGGTCGCGCCCGGCTTCGAGCCCGTACGTGCGGTGTTTGAGCAGCATTTTGTCGACGCCGGTGAGGTTGGCGCGTCGCTGTGCGTCTACCGCGACGGCGCGCCCCTCGTGGACCTCTGGGGCGGCATCGCGGACGTGCACACGGGCGCCCATTGGCAGGCTGATACGCTCGTCAACACCTTCAGTGTCACCAAAGGCGCCGTCGCGCACGCGCTGCTGCGTCTCGAGGATCGGGGCGAACTCAACCTCGACGACCCCGTCGCGCAGCATTGGCCAGCGTTCGCGGCGGCCGGCAAAGCGGGCATCACGCTGCGTCAGATTCTAAATCACACCTCCGGCCTGATCGCGGTCGACGCGCCGTTGTCGTTGGTTGAGGTGCTGGCCTGGGAGCCGGTCGAGAGGGCGCTGATCGCGCAGGCGCCGCTCTGGGAGCCTGGGACGCAGCAGGGCTATCACGCCGTGACTTGGGGTATGCTCGTGCGCGCGATCGTGCCGCGCATCGTCGGCCGCAGCGTGGGGGCGGTGCTCGCAGAGATCGCCGGACCGCTCGGCGCCGACACCTTCGTCGGTCTGCCGCAGACGGAGCTGGGTCGGTGCGCGCCGCTCATTCCGACCCTGAAATATTCGGGCATCGCCACCGTGCTGGGCGCCATGATGCGAAGCGGAATCGACGGCAACTTCTTCCGCAGCACGCTGCTGCGACCTCGGTCGCCCGGCGCGCGCGCGGTGGCGAACCCGAAGGAGCTCGGCGCCATGGGCTTCGCCAACTACGATCTGCCCGCCGTGCGCATGGCCGAGCTGCCGTGGGCCAATCTCCACGCCTCGGCCCGTGGTCTGGCGCGGCTCTATGCGCCGCTGGCAGGCGATGGATCCGCGTTTGGCGTGCGCACCGTCTCGGCCGCAGCGGCGGCGCGACCCCGGCAGCCGCAGTCCTGGAGCGAGGTCGACACCACCCTGCGCAAGCCGCTTGGGTTCTCGCAAGGGTTCCTCAAGGAGGAGGCCACCATGTTCAGCCCCAACCCCGGCTGGATGGGCCATTCGGGCACCGGCGGCGCGCTCGGCTACGCAGATCCCGACGCGGCCATCAGTTTTGGCTACACGATGAACCGCATGCGCCCCAACGTGCGCTCGCCCACGGCGCTGGCGCTGTCGCGGGCCGTCTACGCCTGCCTGGGCACGCCCGTGAAGGGGCGGTAGACGCCGCAGCCAGCGCAGATTTCTGCTACGTTGCGGCCGTCGCCGTCGCCGCCCTGCCACCAAGGACTGCCCCTACCCCGCACCCCACTTTGACCGTATCGCAGACGCTAGCCGTCGCCCCCCGGAGGACCCCATCATGGCTCGATTTGCACGCTCCATTTGTCTGACGGTGGTCGCGGCCCTCGCCCTCACGAGCTGCGCTGCCGATGAGGAAGGCGCCGACACCAAGACCGTCGTGGACGGAGCCGGCGGCGACGACGCTGCCCTAGCTGACGGCGCCGCCGCAGACACGGTGGCATCAGACGCCGGCGGCACCACCGACGCCGCAGCCACGGTGGATGCCACGAGCGCAGTCGACGCCACCAGCCCCGACGCCACCAGCCCCGACGCCACCACCACTGACGCGGGCGGCCCTGACGCCACGGCGGGCGACACTGCGAGCGAAAAGCCCGACGTTCCGGCCAAAAAGTGCGGTGACGGAGTCTGCGAAGCACCCGGCGAGACCTTGCTCACGTGCGCAGTCGACTGTGCCGGTGGCGCCAACTGCGGCGACGGCAAGTGCGATGGCGCCCAGGAGAACGCGTTCAGCTGCAAGAAAGACTGTGAGGTCACCGCCACCAAGGCTGTCGGCTGCATCATGACAGGCTGCATCACCGACGTGGTGGCCTGCCTCTCCGACAGCGACTGCGGCAAGGCCCTCGGCTGTGTCCAAGGCTGCGGCAGCGATTTCGCCTGCCTCACCAAGTGCGGCGCCAACACCTCACCGGCGACCCAGCAAACCCTCGGCGGCGTGGTGCTGTGCGGCGTGCAGCAGGGCTGCTTCGGCGTCGGTGGCGACGGCGGCAAATGCGGCAACGGCAAGTGCGAAGGCCCCACCGAAAACCCAGCGACGTGTGTGAAGGATTGCCCGGCGCCGGTGTGCGGCGACGGCACGTGCACGCCACCCTTGGAGAGCTACATCCTCTGTGGCAAAGACTGCAGCAAGCCAGTGTGCGGCGACGGCACCTGCACCCCCATCTTCGAGTCCGTCCTCACCTGCGCCAAAGACTGCACGCCGTCGACGTGCGGGGACGGCAAGTGCGACAAACCCGCCGAGACCAGCCTCAACTGCTTCGCCGACTGCAAGCCGGGCAACAAGCAGGCCAACTGCATCGCGCAGAAGTGCATCGCGGAGGGGTTGGCATGCGCCGGCGACCTCAAGTGTCTACAGGCCAGCATCTGCACGGGAAATTGTAGCGACGAGACCTGCTTTGATACGTGCGGCAAGGACCTGCCCAAGGGCAGCACGACGCTGTTTGGCGCCATCAAGGCCTGCGGGACCAAGAACACCTGCTTCTAGGCCGCGGTGGTGACGCGGCGCTGTGCGTTGTCCTGCCCGCGGCGCTATGCGTGGCGACGGCGATACGCGAGCAGCACCAGCATCGCCAGCGCCAGCAGACCAGCGAGGCCGTTGGGGTTGCCAGCGGGCGCGGCGCTGCAGAGGCCGCCGCTGTCTGCGGGAGCGGTCGTGGACGGCTGTGTCCCGGTCTGCGTGTCGTTGGTGGAGACGACGCTGTCGGCCACAGCAGCCGTATCTTCGCCGCCGCCGTCGGTCCCCGCGACCACGTCTGGCGCTGGTGCGCCGGCGTCGGTGGTTCCGCCAGCGTCGCCGATCGCCCCCGCGTCCTGGTTCGATCCACCGGCGTCCGCGGCGCCGCTCGACTTGAACGTGCAGCTCCCCACGCTGCCCTGCGCGACCTCGCACACGAGCCCGAACGGACACGAGTTTGGCCCGAACGGGTTGCAGGCTTGGCCGCACTTGCCCTTGTCGCAAAACAACGCCGCGCAGGTGGTGTCGCCGCTGCACACCGCACCAAACCCTTCGGGTCCCTTGGTCGAACAGACACCTTTCGGGTTGTTCGCTTCGAGCCGGACGCACGCCTTGCCAGTCGGGCAGCCCGAGCTGGCCGAGAAGATGGAGCAGCTCGCCGCGCAGACCTGATTGAGGCACAGGTCGCTCACGCACTCCTCGTCGCCCACGCATGCCAAGCCATCGGTCACACACGCGACTTTTTTGCCGGCTGTGCAGTATTTCGCACCGGATTGAAACGTCGTGCATTCGTGGCCGCAGGGGCAATCTCCGGTGTTGTTACACGTCGCCGAGCACGTCGACTTGCCGTCGACGGTCAAGCACGCTCCTGTGCTGCACTCCGATGGTTTGGTGCAGCTGTCGCCCATTTGTTTGTCGCCGAGCTTGGTGCACGCGCCGCCGCCACCCGATAATGGCGAGCAAGTGAAGCCGCTGGCGCACTGGCTGTCGGTCGAGCAGGGCTGCACGCACGTGCCTGCGCCCGCGCCGCCGATACACAGCCCGCTGTTGCAGTCGCTCGAGCCCGCGCAGGCCTCGCCATCGCCCTTCTTCTTCGCCGCCGGGAAGCACGCCGACGCGCCACCGCTCACCTGAAAGCACTGGTAGCCGGTCGGGCAGGTCGCTTGCCCTGCGCCGCAGAGCTGCGTGCACATGTATGTGCCATCCGAGGGCCCGCAGATGCTGCTCGCGCAGTCGCTTGAGCTGCTGCAGGTCTCGCCCAGCTTCTTGCTTCCGCCCGGAAAACAGGCCTTCTTGCCGCTGGTGAGCTGCAGGCAGTTGAACCCCGATTTGCAGGCGGCCGTCGCGCAGTTCGGGGTGCAGAGGCCCGATCCACCGCTGCCGACGCAGATGTTGCTGTCACATTGGGTTGACGCAGTGCAGACCGCTCCGTCTGCCTTCTTGCCCGGTGTAGTGCCGCCGCCGGACGCCTTGATGCACGCGCCGTAAGACTTGCCGACAAACTTGCTGCACGTCTCGCCGCTCGCGCAGTTTCCGTCGGTCGTGCAGGGCTGCTCACAGGTGGTCTGGCCGCCGCTGTTGACGCAGAGCTGGCTTTTGCACTCCGCGCTCGCCGCGCAGGTCTCTCCGAGATCCTTGGTGCCCGTCGTCCCCGAGCCAGTCGACTTGATGCACGCGCCCTGCGTGGTCGAGCCCTGGTACTTCTGACACGCGAACCCACTCGGGCAGGCGCCGGATTGCGTCGGGTTACAGGTCTGGCTGCACACCGACTGCGATCCTGAGAGCGGCTGGCAGAAGGTGGGCGTGCCGCAGTCGATGTCGCTCACGCACGCGTCGCCCAGCTTCTTGCCGCCGGTCGGCACAGAGGCCGCAGGGCCATTGCAGATGTTCGACGCGCAGGAGATCTGCCCGACGTAGAACTCGCCGCTGGGCCCATCATCCACCACGTAGGGGCAGTCCTTATTCGACGCGCACGGCAGCCCCTTGCCCGCGGGATACAGAAAACACATGCCGTTGATGTCGTCTTGCGCGGGCGTGCGGGATCCCATGAACGGATCGGCCGTCGGTCCCATCGTCTCAGGCTCGGTCTTGGAGGGGTACAGGTTGTGCTGCAAGCCGAAGAAATGGCCGATTTCGTGCACCGAGACGTTCATCACGTCGGTGCTGTAGTTCTTGCCGCTCATGGACCAGGTCTGCAGGTAACCGTTCATGGCGATGTCCGCCTCAAAGATCGCGCCCGCCTTGTTGCCGGTGGTGTAGAAGACCGGCGAGGTCACCCCGAGCACGTACTTGCCGCTCTGCCATGCGCTGTTCTCGATCCAGGCGAACTCGTTGGCGCCGTTGGTGTTGTAGCCGACCGCCGTCAACTTCAGGTTGTAGCTGGCCGCGCCCTCGGTGAACGTCAGGTTCGAGCACGCCGGCGGCTCCCAGGCCTTGAAGCTCTTGCGCACCTCCGCCAAACAGGCCGCCGCGCTCAGATCTGCCGAACAGGCCGGATGCAGCTGGTACTTCACCGTCGACGAGCTCCACCGGATGATCTCGCCCGAGCTGCCGTTGGTCATGTTCACCGACGCCGCCGAGGCGGTGCCGGTCAGCGCGACGAGGCAGACCGCGAGGGTCAGACAACGAATGACGAGCGCGCGAGCAGGGCGGAGCATCATGGCAACCTCTGAGGCTTCGAGCGGACGACGCCAACCCGCGGGGGAGGGCGCGTCGTCAGGCGGGCGGGCCGAGAGGGTAGGCAATGCCTCTACAGGTCGCAATCGCGCCGTGCGGTGCATGGCTGCAAACCGTGCAGAAAGCCAGAGATCTGGGCGATGAGCGCGGCCCGGCGAGGCGATGCCCCACCAGGCCGCGCCAGCGACGCTTCAGCCAGTGATGACTGCGGCTGAGGGCCTCGATCATCGTTTCGTCCATGACGGTAGACCAGGCAGTCTCGCGAAC
>CALENB010000274.1 GCA_937910235.1 uncultured Myxococcales bacterium
TGCTGGTGCTGCTCGCGGTGCTGTTTGTGCTGGGATGGTCCGCGCTGACGTGGCCGCTCGCGACGGGCGGGACGCTGTGGCGCCGCTTGCCTCGGCTGCGGAGACGGCGACACGCGCCGGATGCCTTCCCGCCGGATGCCTTCCCGCCGGATGCCTTCCCGCCAGACGCAGGGCCGGGGGACGACATCTCCTAGCGGCCCGGAAAATGGCGGCGGCAGCGGCCTCAGCGAGCCGGTGTTGAAGGCTCCATTCAGAACGACCAGCCCACGTTGAGGTTGGCGAGCGGTCCCTTCTGGCTCTCTTTCCTGCTCTCTGTGTCCGTGCCGTCCGTCGCCGTCGCCCCGATCCCCGCGACCTGGTAGCCGAGCTGGAACACGAACGTGAACCCGATGGAAGCGGCCCACTTGTAGCCGACGTAGCCGCCTGCCGCGAGCCCGCTCGCCGTCGCCTCGACCTTGCCGGATGAGGCGGACGCGCCGATGTAGATCACCTCCGCGCCAAAGTGCAGGCCATGGCGAAAATCACCCAAGACGTACGCGTTCGCCTGCGCACCGAGCTCCCAGATGGTGACGCCAGTATCCGAGACGGTGTCTTTGACCTTGCCAAAACCACCGATCAACGCCACGCCGATCATTGGCGAGACGCGATACTCCGCGGTGATCTCCATCAACGGAAACACGAGGAGAATGGGGGGAGAACGTCACCGACGCCATCGGGATGGGAACGCTGTTCTCGTCTGGCATCGCGTTGGGCGTCGCGTTGGGCGCCGACTGCGGCGCGGCGACGGCCAGAGACGCAGCGGGCTGCAGGGCGCACGTCGCGGCGAACGTGAGGAGGAGGGTGAGCGCGAGGTTTGAGCCCCGTCGGGTCTTAGGTGTGTGTATCAGGCTCATGGGGGGCTCCTTAGGGGCGTGGGTTGGATTGCTGTGTGTCATCACGAGCCGCTGAAGCCCGTCGTATCGCTGCCGCCAGCGGCGGCCTCGCTAGGGTGAATCGTCCTTGGCGCGATCCAACCCCGTCAACAGGACCGCGTGACGCGTGCCGAGCCCGTTGGCGCTGCCGAAGTCGTCCCACATCTGCCGCAACCCAGCTAGGCCCGCTGCGCCCGTGGGCGTCACCGGCGCGTGTGTGGCGAGGTCTGCGGCCGTTCGTGCGAGATAGGGCTCCGACGCGATGACTGGCCAGCCCCCGCTGTCGAGCATGGCCTCGACGAGCGCGCGCCCGTCATAGGTCTCGTCGTCTAAAATACCGTGCGCCACGCTGCTCGGCGGGGTCGGCCAGGGCGCCATATAGGACCGCCAGTGGACGGCCAGCCGCGGCGCCCACACGGCGCGTTCCGCAGCCCACCGCGCGTGTGCCGCTGCAGCGATGGTCGCGAGCGCTGGTGTCGCCTGATCCGCGGCGTCGTCTGCCAGCCCGGGAATCGGGGGGTGTAGCGCTGTCGAGCGGCTGCAAGCGGGCAAGTCCACCGTCGCCAGATCCGGTCGCTGCAACAGCTCCGCCACAAA
Source organism: uncultured Myxococcales bacterium (assembly GCA_937910235.1). Taxonomy (GTDB): domain Bacteria; phylum Myxococcota_A; class UBA9042; order UBA9042; family UBA9042; genus UBA9042. The sequence goes on from CALENB010000274.1 coordinate 1,509, forward strand.
CCGCAGCCACGCCCGACCGAGTGGCCACGCGCCCGCCGTCTGCACCGTCATCAGGCGGGGCAGCCCGTCGCCCACTCCGGCGTCGCGCGCATCCCGCAGCCCGCGCCAGCACGCGGCCCCCAGGGCGCCTCCGCCAACTTGCACCCAGAGCGAATCGACGCCGCCGCTGCCAGCGAGATCTTCGGCCAGCTCCCAACCGAGGGTCTCGCCGCCCTCGATGGTCAGGCCGTTATCCGTGCCCTGACAGCAAAACGGCAACGCGCCGGCCGCCACCGCCGCGCGAAAACGCAGCACGGTCGGGTCGCCTGGCGTGCCCGGCGCGCGTGGGCAGATCACCACCTCCGCGTCGAGCGCGTGCAGCCGCTGCACCACCGTGGCGTCGGCGTCTTCGGGCACAAAGACGCGGATCGGCCACGTCGCCGCGCGCGCGACAACCGCCGCGGCGAGCGCGGCGTTACCGCAGCTCGCGATCGCCAGCGGCGGTCTCACGGGCAGGCGACCCAGCGCCTCCTGCACCCGCAGCCACAGCATCAATCCAAACAGGTGCCGGGCCTTGTGCGAGCCGGCGACGCCGGTCAGTTCGAGCTTGGCCTGAACGCGGAGACCGACAGCGACGGGCAGCTCGCGCCACGCCGTCCGCTCGAATCCATGACCGTCCACCGCCGCGACGGCGGCGTCGAGCGCCCCCACCAAGGCCGTGAAGCGCGCATCGGACCAGCCCGCAGCGCGCGCGACGGCGTACGAGGCGAGGCGACGGCGATAGCGGACAAAGGGATGGGAAGCGCAGGCGTCGATGGTCGTCCCATGAGCGGCGCTGAGCGCGGGGAGGCGTCGCTCAATGAGGTGATCCACCGCCGACGAACCCGCGCGGTTTGGGCAGACAAACGGCGTGACCGAATCAGATGGCAGCGTCGCACCGCAGCCAGAGCAGGTGAACCGTACGCCCGTCTCAGTCATCCAGAAGCCCGGTGCGCGCGTTGAAGTCGTCGATCATCGCGTCCCACGCCGGCACCAGATCGCCGAGCTCGCGCCAAAAGGCTGGTTTTGCGCGCGCAGAGAAGGCCTCAAGGCTCACCCCTTGCTGCTCGACCCAGGTGTAGTACCCCAGATTGAACACGCGCTGACGGTCGATCGTGTCCAGCTCTTGGAACCAGTCGATGTCGTTGCCGAGCAGGTAGCGTCCCCAGGCCTCCGCCGCGCTCAGCTTGTCGAACGTGCCGCCGAACCGGGTGCGGAGGATCTTCTTGTCCTCGCTGCCATACAGCGCGGCGCCGTCGGTCGCGACCGTAATAACCGCCTGATCCGGGCCGAGGTCATAGAACTTGGCGACCTTGATAGCGGCGAGGATGTTGGCCCAAGACGACAAGCCAAACGACTTCGTCGCCGCCAAGACGTCCTGCGGCACCCCGTGGCGCTCGGCGAGGTAGGCGCGGCCTTCGGGCTGCTTGCAGAGGTAGTAGAGCGAATCACTCGCGGCGTCATCGATTCCCGCGACCGCGTCCGTGTTCATCACGTTGTGAACGAACGGCACGTGTTTGTCGCCGATCCCCTGGATGTTGTGCTCGCCAAAGCCGTTGCGAAGCAGCGTCGGACACTGCGTGGCCTCGACCGCGACGATCTTGGTGCCGTGCTTGTCTTTGAGGAAGTCACCCGCCGACAGCGTGCCCGCGGACCCGGTCGCTGAGGTGAAGGCGAACAGCTCCAACCCCTCGTGCGTCGCCGCGTTGTGGCGGTAGACGTGCGACAGCGCCGCGCCGGTGCAGACGCGGTGCACCAAGGCGTTTCCGAACTCGGCAAACTGGTTGAAGATCACGTTGTCTGGCACCAAATCCAGCGCGTTGCAGGCGTCGTAGATCTCCTTGACGTTGGACTCGCTGCCGAAGGTGCGCACGATGTCGTTGTCAGCGTCGAGGACCCAGTCTTCGAGCCAGTCAAAACGCTCCTGGCTCATACCCTCGGGCAAAATCGCGACGCCCTTGCAGTCCATGATGCGCGAAACAGCGATTCCGCCGCGGCAATAGTTGCCCGTCGATGGCCAGATGGCCTTGTGGCGGGAGGGATCGAACTGGCCCGTCACGAGGCGCGGCGCGAGGCAGCCATACGCGGCGAGCACCTTGTGCGCTGTGATCATCGGAAACCGCTCGCCGAAGGCGACGATGATCGGCGCGGCGACACCGGTGAGAGACGTCGGCAGCACCACGTGACCGGGGACATCGACGAGGCCCGTGCGATCCGCGGCGTTGTACCAATGGACCCGAAACAAGTTCAGCGGGTTAGCGTCATCCGGGTCCACAGCGGCCAAGCGGGCCCGAATCTCCGCCGGGATCGTCGATGGATCTGCGAGCTCAGCGAACGTCGGCAACACGATGCCGCGCTCACGAAAGTGGGCGATGGTGCGCGCGAGCACGTCCGGATTCACGACGTGACGCTCAAGGCCGAGTTGACTCATAGCAGGCTCCTTTGTAGGCACAGCAAGCGCCTCGGATACCGCCGACCAGACGTTTGGTCAATAGCCGGTTGTCTCCCTCAGGTGTCTGGGCAACACTGCCGGCCCTCCGCTTGAGTCGACGCCGGGAACGCTGCAGATGCTACAGGGATTCGCCAATCACCTCCGCGCCATGCGGCCCAAGCAGTGGGTCAAGAACGTCTTTGTCTTCGCGGCGCCGGTGTTTTCGCAGCGGCTCACCGACTTCGACACGATGCTGGCGGCGCTGATGGCGTTCGTCGGCTTCGCGTGTGTCTCGAGCAGCATCTACCTGCTCAACGACGTGCTGGACTATGAGCAAGACAAGCTGCACCCGAAGAAGCGCAACCGGCCGATCGCCGCGGGTCTGGTCGATCGGCGCAACGCCGTGGTGCTCGCCATGTTGTTGGCGCCTCTCGGTCTCGCCCTTGGCTGGCACCTCAACGTCTACACGGCCGCCGTCCTCGGCACCTACTACGTCACCAATCTCGCCTATTCGGTGCGGCTGAAGCACATCGCCATCGTCGACGTGTTCATCATCGCGTTCGGCTTCATGCTCCGCGTCGTCGCCGGCGCGACCGCTATCAACGCGCCGCTGAGCGCGTGGCTGCTGGTGACGAGCTTCTTTCTCGCGCTGTTCATGGCGTTCGGCAAACGGCGCGGCGAGCTCGACGCCCTCGGCGGTGCGGCGGCGGCCCATCGCGCCAACCTCGCTGACGTGACGATCGCCTACCTGGACCAGGCCATGGCGTCGCTCACCGCGCTGACGGTGATGAGCTACGCGCTCTACACCATCGATCCCGCCGTCATCGCGCGCCTGGGCACCGACGGGCTAGTGCTGACCGTGCCCTTTGTGCTGTTTGGCGTGCTGCGCTACCTACATCAGGTCCATTTGGGCCACGGCGGCTCGCCTACCACGCTTGTGCTCACGGACCGTGTGCTGCAGCTCAACGGCGGAATCTGGCTGCTGCTCGTGGTGACGTTTGTGTACCTCGATGTGCGCCTCGGCCTCGTCGTCTCTGCGCTTCACTAGCCGCTCAGCCGCGCCGGAGTTGGCGCGCTGCCGAGCGGATTCACTGCTACGAGCCCGAGTTAGCGGCGTCGCAGGGGTGTTGAGGCCTCCGCGCGCGGCTGGCGTGGGGCGCAACGGTGGCCGCAACTCGGCGGTTTCGCTAGGCTGGACGCCCACGGCCACACGACGGCCGGCTTCAGGAGTGACCATGCGAACTCACCACCAGGGCGTCAGCCGGTCGACAGTCGTCGTTGCGCTCCTGATCACCGCGGGTCTCGGCCACCTCGCTGGCTGCAGCGATGCATCCGTGAGCGGAAACGGCGTTCGAGCCGATGGTTCCGGCCTCGCAGGGCTGGCAGACGGGCTGGTGTTCGGTGGTAGCGATGGCATCAGCGCGGGCGTGACAGACGGCCAGATCGTTGACGTCGCCACGGCGGACGCCGGCGGAAACGTGCGCGGCGCCTGCGATTTTAGCGAGGCACCGGCGTCGGGCCAGCCGGGCGCGAGCTGCAAAGAACCAAGCGACTGTGACTCAGGCTATTGCGTCGAGGGGCCAGATGGCCGCGTGTGCACCCGCAAGTGTGTGGAATGTTGCCCACAAGGCTTCGCATGCCAAGAATCCAAGCTGGGTGACGCCGAGTTTGTGTGCATGCCACGGCTCGCCGCCCTCTGCCGACCGTGCATCACCGACCAGGAGTGCGGTGCGTTGAATCCCGGCGCGCTGTGCGTCGGGTACGGCGGTGATGGCGCCTTCTGCGGCGGCACTTGCAGCGCGGCGAAGGACTGCCCGGTGGGCTACGCCTGTGAAGACGCCAAGGGCAGCCAAGGCGAAGCCAAGCAGTGTGTGCGCAAGGTGGGCCTGTGCGGCTGCTCGCCACGGTCTATCAGCGACGGCGCCGCCACGACCTGCTCCACCACCAACGGCCTCGGCACGTGCGCCGGCAAGCGAACGTGCGTGACGAGCGGGCTGGGCCCCTGTGACGCGGTCGCCGCCGCAGCGGAGCTCTGCAACAGCGTCGATGATGACTGCGATGGCGAGACGGACGAGAACGCCGGCGGCGCGGCGTGTCAGATCAGCAACGGCGTCGGCAGCTGCCCCGGCACGACGGCCTGCGAGGCCGGAAAAGAGGTCTGCAAGGGCTTAGATCCGCAACTGGAGCAGTGCAACGGCCAAGACGACGACTGCGATGGCGCGACGGATGAGGGCTTCCCTGACACGGATAAAGACGGCAAGGCGGACTGCCTCGACGACGACAAGGACGGCGACAACTACCCAGACGCGAAGGACTGCGATCCGAGCGACCCGGCCATCAACCCTGGCGCGACCGAGGTCTGCAACGGCAAGGATGACGACTGCGACGGTCTGACGGACGAGAAGGACGCCAAAGGCTGCACGACGTTTTACAGCGACGTGGACGGCGATCAGTACGGAGACCCCGCAAAATCAGCCTGCTTGTGCCAGCCGGACGCCGTGTTCAAGGTCACTGATGGCAACGACTGCAACGACTTGAGCCAGGCGATCTTCCCCGGCGCTAAGGAGGTCTGTAACGGCGCGGACGACAACTGCGACAAGAGCGTCGACGAGGGATTCCAGCTCGGCGGCGCCTGCGACGCGGGCCAGGGCAAGTGCAAGGTCTACGGCAAGATGATCTGCGCCGCCAATGGCGCCAGCACCACGTGCAGCGCGACGGCGGCAGCGGCGGGCGCGGAGATCTGTGACGGCGCCGACAATGACTGCGATGGGCAGACCGACGAGGGCTTTCAAGTCGGCGGACCGTGCACCGCGGGATTGGGCGCGTGCAAGGTGTCCGGCACATGGAAGTGCAGCGCGAATGGTAGCCAGGCGGTGTGCGACGCGGTCGTGCCAGGCGGCAAGACCGAGGTGTGCGACGGCGTCGACAACAACTGCGACGGCCAAGTCGACGAGGGCTGCGACTCGGACAAGGACGGCTACTGCAACAAGAACATGACCGTGCTCAACAACGCCGCGTGCAGCAAAGGGCAGGGCGACTGCGACGACAGCCGCAACGACGTCTACCCAGGCCACACCGAGCTGTGTGACAACCGCGACAACAACTGCGACGGCACGATCGACAACTTCACCGCGGACTGCAGCAACGGCTGCGGCAAGGGCGCCAAGACGTGCAACGGAGGGTCCTGGTCAAGCTGCAGCGCGCCGACGCCGAAATGCACGAGCGGCGCGTGCTGTGATGGCTGCAACTACCGGTCGTCCGCCACCAAGTGCGGCACGTCGGCCTACAAGACGGCCTACCAGTGCTCGGGGACCTGCGGCGGCCAGGTGCGTCGCTACGATTCGTACCAGTACTGCACCGGCTCCAGCGCCAGCTGTGGCACCAGCAACCTCAAGCAGGTCTACGCAGGCGTGACGAAGACGTGCAGCTCCGGCCAGCTGTGCAGCCAATCTGGCAGCAGCGCGAGCTGCACGACCTGCGCGACCGGTTGCGTCTCGGGCAAGTGCAACGTGCAGCCGATATACACGATCTGTATCGATCCGCAGTTCGGCGGCAGCTCGGTCGGGGCGACGTGGAATGGCGTGAGCACCAAGGACTTGAACCTCGACATTGCGCTGAAGTTGAAGAGCTTGCTGACCAGCGACACGTCGAACGGCAACGGCGGCGGCACGTGGAAGGTGGTGATGACCCGGTCGAACGACAGCGACCCGTCGATCCCCAGCCGCATCAGCATCTGCAACAACGCTGGCTCACACCGACTGCTCAGCATCGCGGTGAACGCGTACACCTCATCGGCGGCGAAGGGGATTGAGAGCTACTACTACAAGTCATCGAGTCAGAGCTTCTGCAGCCTGATGCACAACGAGGTGCTGGCGCGGACGGGGTTCTACAACCGCGGCCTGAAGACGAGCTCGGGCTACAGCATCATCAAGAACGTGAACACCTCCGCGGCCTGCATGTCAGCCCCGGGCTTCATCAGCAACACCGCCGATGTGGCGAAGCTCAAGAGCAGCAGCTTCCGCACAGAGATCGCGCGGGCGATGATGTACGCCATCCAGAAGAGCTTTGGTTACGGCGCGTTCAATCCGTAGACCCGACACTAGCGCGCGGCGGGCGTCGTGGTGCCAGGGAGTGGCGCCGCGGTGGGCACGGTCAGCGCCGTCAGCAGGCCTCGCCCGCGAAGCCAGCGCTCTGCGGCGGGCCACTGGCGGAACAGAAACTGCCCTGCGACCCTAGGATCCTGGGCTTGTAGCCCGCCGACGTCGTGAATCAACACCGCCACGACTCGCTTCGGATGGCGCAGCTGCAGCGCGCGATACACCTCTGGGTCGTGCTCGCCGCTGTCGCCAAAACAAACCACGCGATACCCCGGGAGCAGCGTCAGCAGCAGCTCGAGCTGGCGTCGTTTGTAGTCGCCCTGGCCAAAGAGCGCGTCGGTGTCGTCGCCGATGCCGATGCGCTTGAGGAAGAAGGGGGCGCGCGGCAGGCCCCGGTGCGCCATGAACGTGCGGAGTCGCGGCTGCAGTTGCCACGGCGAGCCCGATACAAACGCGAGCGCGTCGCCAGCCTTGCGACTCTGCCACAGCACAGGGGCGACACCTGGGAAGCTGTTGAGCTCGATGGCGCTCGTGGTCAGCAGGCCCCGGATCATCTGTACTTTGTGCCGCACATCGGTCTCCAGCACCGTGTCGTCGATGTCGCTGATCCACAGCGTTCCCGGCCGCTTCGGATAGATGAAGAGCCGCCCCGGCAGCACCCGATGGCGGTGACCGGCGGCGAGGTGTGCCTGCACGCGATGCTCTCCCACTGGGAGCGGCCCCGGCACCCGCCAACGAAAGAAGCCGCGGCTGTCGGTGCGCACACGCACGTGTCGCCCGGCTGCCCGGAGCTCAACCGCGGTGTTTTCAAGCGGATGGCTGCTCAGCAGTCGTCGCAGACGCGTGATCTTCGTCGCCGTCGATTCGCCTACCTTCGGCTCGCCGAGCCCTCGGTCGGCGATGACACGGCCGATGAGCAGCGCGCCAGCTTCGGTGCCAATCCCATCATAAACCAGCACCGCCCAGCGCCGGCCTGTGGCAGCCGCGGGCGCAGCCGTGGTGAGTATGACGCCGACGAGCGTCGCCAAGGCGAACAAGCGACACGGCGCCGCTGACGGCCGGGCGCCTCGCTGCTGGGCGTTCGAACGCAGGCCGCCCTACAGGTAGCAGCCGAAGTCGAACTGGATGTTGCCGCCGCCCTTGAGCAGGTCGCAGCTCTTGTTGCAGAGCGTCACCTTCTTCGGGTTGTTCGGATTGTCGAGCGTGTAGCCGATGCCGTTGCTCGGGCAGGCGTTGTTCTTCGCTGGCGGCAGATTGAAGAAGTCATCCTCGGCCACGTAGTTGAGGGTCGCGCCCTTGGCGGTGCTCACGCCCGCCGGCAGCGGGATCTCGTGGGTGCACGGCGGCTTCGCGGTGCTGACGATGCCCTTGGCGATGTCGTTGAAGATCTTGCTCCAGTTGTTGTCACAGACAGGCGCCTTCACGCCGCCGGTCTTAGCCGTCAGGTTCAGGTACTGCTGACCAATGCGAGCGCCGGTGGAGCAGCCCTTCTGGGGCAACGGTCCGTAAGCGACGATGCTGTGGAACACAAACCCTTGCGCAAATCCGGGGTTCTGCAGATTCATCAGCGCCGCTTCGAACTGCGCCGAGGTCATGCCATACGATTCGTCGTCGGTGATAGCCAGGAAGTTCTTCGTTGACGCGGGTCGCAGCCACGCCTGGTATTGCGGGTAGTACGAGATCAGCTTCTTCAGGCCGTCCGTCGAGTACACGCCCATCTTGAGGTGCTTGAAGACGTTCGGATTCGTGCTGAGTGGAGGCTTGATGTCGAGCTTGCAGCAGCTCGCGTTGAGCCCAATCACGATGACGCGGTAGT
>CALENB010000275.1 GCA_937910235.1 uncultured Myxococcales bacterium
GCTTCGAGGAACACGGGATAGCGCTAGAAGACCGAGTTCTCGGGGTGCAAGCGGTATTGGCGGCAGAGCCGCTCGACCGGCTGGGTCGGCAGAAGCGAAGTCGCGCGCCGAGCGTGCACGCGGTCTGCGAGCTGGTGCGCGAGTTCTTGCGGGGGGAGCTGCGACTGCTGCGTGAGGCGTACGCGGAGGCTTCGCACCGTTTTCGCGCCAAGGAGTGGGACGTTGCGTTCCCTGAGGGGACGTTCCGCCCGGGTGGTGGTTTTGTGGCGGGTTGAACTCGCAGGGGCCGCGCGATTGGAGCGGTGAGTGTGGTCGGCCCCTGGCCGGGTTTCGTGAGGAGGTGCGAGGATGAACGCGGGTGATGGTGAGCTGCACGCGCGGGCGTGAGCGGAGTGGTATGCGCCCAGACTGCGCGTTCGCGCGGTCTCAACGAATTGCCTGGCATGTAATAAAGAAGGCGCTTCGACCTAGCCACAGAGCCGCCGGGCTGACAGCCTGCGCACAACGAGAATGAACACGTTGGGAGGTGCACGTGCGAGGGGTAGGATCACCGTGGCGACGCATGACCCTCACGATTCTGACGCTGACGCACCTCACCGTCGCGGCGTGCTCGGGCGACGTGCCGTCGGGCGCCGAGTTCGCCTTGGACACCGGCAGCGCAGTCGCCGATTCCGGCAGTATCGGTGACGCAGACACCCAAACCACCGCAGATTCGACCGTGGTGCTCGACGCGTCGGGCTCGCCGTCCTGCCATGCAGCGTTGGATTGTCTGCTCCAGAAGAAGCTCTGGAAACCGGGCGACGCGCTACCAAAATCCGGTGACTGCATGGCGGGTATCAAGGACGACCAAGCGATGGAGATCGATGCCCTTTTGGGCTGCGTCAAGACCGTCTGCAAGACCGAGTTCGACGCGTTTTACGCCGGCACGGCGGCCCAGCTCCCCGCCGTCTATGGCTGCATGATCGAGCAGTGCGCCGAGCCGCTCGTCGTCTGCGTGGGCGGCGAAGGCGCGTCGACCTGCCTCGAGTCCCTGCAATGCATGCAGCAGTGCAGCCCCACAGACGCCAGCTGCACCGTGCCGTGCCTGCAGGCGACCACACCCTACCAGAGCAAAAAGCTGGGCGGCGTGATGGCGTGCATCTTCAAGGATTGTACGCTCGCTGGCCTCCCTGCGTGCTCTGTGCTGCAGACGTGCGGCGCGCAGTGTGTGCTGGGCGGGTAGTCCGTGGCAAAGAACGCGACATGCCAAGCCCAAGCATAAAGGCCTCAGCGCGAGCGGGAGCTTGAACGCGATCACCGCGGTGGGTATGCTCTCCGTCCACACAGGCTTCCAAGGAGCTTCCACATGACATCGTATTCCCGCAGCGCCGCGCGCATCTGGCTCGCGCTTTCGCTGCTCGCGTTCGCAGCATCGCCAGCCATCGCGGCCGTGCCAACGACGAGCAGCGTTGAAGGTGTCTTGACCAGCGCGGGCGGTGGCGCGGCCGCTGACGGCAGCTACGACCTCACGTTCGCCGTCTATGACGGCAAGGCGGCGAGCTCCGCCGCGTGGCAGGAGGGCCCCGTCAAAGTCACGGTCGCGGGTGGTCGATTCGCCTACCAACTCGGCGCGACAAAGCCCCTCGACAGTCAAGCGCTCGCCGCCCTGAAGGCGCCGTGGTTCGGCGTTAAAGTCGGCGCGGACCCCGAGTTGCCGCGACAGCCGCTCAACAGCGTGGCCTACGCACAAGTATCAAGCGCCCTCTCGTGCACCGGCTGTGTGACCGGCGCGCAGCTCGCTACCGGCGCCATCTCCGCAGCGAAGGTGGGCTTCAACTACGCGGGCGCCGCGACGAAGGGCGGCGCGGCGCTCGACCTCGCCTGCACCGGCTGCGTGTCGGTCGCCGAGTTGAAGTTCGACGCCAACGTTGACCTCGGCAGCTTCAGCCTCAAGGCCAAGAACGGAACATTCACCGGCGACGTCGCGGCGAGCACCATCACCGCGACGGCGTTTGTCGGCGATGGCAGCAAGCTCTCCGGCATCAAGATCCCGACCGGCGAGTGCAAGGTCGCCGGTGAAGTCGTCAAGGGCATCAACCCCGACGGCAGCTTGAAGTGCGTCAAGTCCGTGGACCCGAGCGCGCTGCCAAAGGATGGTCTCAACGAGATCAGCAACAACCTGCTCTCCAACCAGTTCGTCGACACGATCTCCGCCAGCACGCCAAACGTCGCGATCCCCGACAATCAAGGCACGGAGGCGGTGAGCAACCTCACGTTCCCGAACCTCGGCGATGCGCAGGATTTTGAGCTCTCCGTTCATGTCGAGAGCACCGATCTGAGCACGCTCGCCATCACGGTGCTGCCGCCCGACGACAAGAAGGTGGGTTGGACGCTGTGCGACCCGTGCGGCGTGAAAGACGCCAAGGTCCTGAAGGCGACCTACGGTGTGAAGGCCAAGCCAAAGACCGGCGATATTGGCGCGTGGATCGACAAGAACCCGCAGGGTCTCTGGAACCTGAAAGTCAAGGATACGAGCTTCTGCATCTTGCAGGCGCCTGGCAACGCAAAGTACTGCGACCCCATCAAGAAGACCGATGGCTGGATCGCGACGTGGAGCATCAAGATTCAGACGCTGTCCAACCAGAAGGTTCAGGCCAACGGTGACCTCTACGTGACCGGCAAGCTGAAGGGCAACGCGGTGGGCAATGGTGCGGGGCAGGTGCCGACCAACAACGCTGCGGTGAGCAAGGGCCTGTTCGCTGAGCTCGCGGGCAACAATTGGAAGCAGTGCAGCTGGCACAACCTCAACAGCGGTCTCGACGAGGGCGTCGTCGTCAAGTGCCCCTACGTGAAGAACTACGACAGCACCGCGCTGCGGCTCGTGTGGAACGGCACCCTGCGCTCAAGCTATGGCGTCAACGGGCAGTGCAAGGAGTGGTACTTCACGATCGACGGCCAGGAGTGCTCCAAGCCTGCTGCTGTGGAGGGCGTGAAATACTCCTACGTCGCCGGTGGTAGTTGGGTCGACTTGCACCAGGTTCACACCATCGAAGGTATCTGCTCGCAAGCTGGCGGCGCCATCAACAAGGGCACGCGCAACATCGAGTTTCGTATTCGCAACTGCGCCGGCTACAGCGCCAACGATGGCTACACCGGCTGGAACTCGACCTCGCGGATCATCATCCAAGAGTTGCCGATGGGCCAGTAGGCTAGGCGTCGTCACGTAAATTCGACATCTTCCCGGGCCCCGCCGCCTCGCACAGCTGACACCGCGCCACAGCGCCTGGATCCAGCCCGCACGTGCAGGACGCGAACCTCTCGCCTGGATGATGCACCCGCCACAATGAGCGTCTCCGCGTCTACCCTCAAATTTCGGGCAGGCAGCCTCATTTTTGGGGCAGGCAGCGCTATTTCTTTCGGATCGCCGTCAGATTTGTGAGCCGTTCGCCGGGTGTGCTGACACTGGAGGTGTGATGGGCGCAGCGATGCCCAAGTCACGTACCCTGCGAGGTCGAATAAATCTGTGATGGCGAGGCTAAGTCGCCTGCTGCCAAGGGCGAGAAGCAGCCTGCGCCGAATGGCGGCAAAAAGTCCGCCGACTAGCCACATCGCGGGCATCACGCCCACAACCGTCCCGCGCCCGCTGAGCTCGGGGTTGACCACGGTGGTCGGCCTCGGGCTCAGCCTCTATCGGGACCACGCGCAGTCCACGGCGACCGTTTGGCGGGCGTTAGCGCTCGGCGGTAGCACGGTTTTGCGGTGAGCCGCGACACAGATGCTGCTTGTATCAACGGGGCATCGATCAAGGATGCGGCCTCGCAGGGCCGCGTCGCGAAGGCAGGATCGGCCAGACCGTTGGAGCAAGGTGTGAGCACAGCGCATAGATTCACGGCTCGTGTTGTCGCCCTGGCGGTGCTCCTGATCTCGGCGTGCGGCAACCCCATCATCGACGGCGCGCCAGCGGCCGACGCGACGCATGACGCGACCGCCGACGCTGTCCCCGACAGCGCGGACACCGGGGCTAGCGCGGACGGCGCTGAGGTAGACACCGCCTTGGATGGTGCAGGTGATGTGACGGCCACGGATGTGGTCGGCGGTGAGTGCATCACGGGCTACGATTGTGGCGCCCTCAAGGGTGCGACGCCCTGCAACCTGCCGTCGTGTAAACAAGGCCTCTGCGGATGGACGCTTCGCGCCGCTGGGACGCCGTGCCACGACGTGCTGCAGACGGAGACGGCGTGCCAGCGGACGCTCTGCGACGCGGCGGGGCAGTGCCAACTCACCGCGGTGCCGGTCGGGACCCTCTGTGACGCCGGACACAGCATCACCGATTGCGAACGCGCCATCTGTGATCTCGCCCACAGCTGCACCGTCACCGCGCAGCCAGACGAGCAACCGTGCGGCCTGGGCTCCTGCGGCAACTGGTGCCAGGGTGGCAAGTGTGTCGTCACGCCTAGCGCCGCCTACGACGACGGCAACCCCTGCACGCTCGACCTCTGCGACCAGAACACAGCGATTGTGCACGAGCCCATCACCGGCGCGGTCGCCTGTGACGACGGCGAACCGTGTACCGGCGACGGCGCCTGCGAGAAGGGCGCCTGCGTCATGACCAGCACCAAGTCCTGCAACGATGGCCTGCCTTGCACGGTGGACAGCTGCGCCACAGACGGCTGCAAGCACCTGCCCGACAACAGCGCTTGTACCGCTACGAGCCCTTGTTTCCAGGTTGTTTGCGACGCGAAGGCTGGGTGCGTCCCCTCCTCGGTGGTCACCGGCGCCTTGTGCGACGATGGCGACACCTGCACCAAGGGTGACGTCTGCACGACCGCGGGCGCGTGCGTGGGTACGAGCAACACCTGCGCCTGCAAAGTCGACTCCGACTGCGACAACACGGACCTGTGCCAGCCACGGCAGTGCGTGTCCGGGCAATGTGAGGTGGACGACGCCGCCAAGGTGACGTGTGACGCGAGCGGCGACAGCGCGTGCGGCAAGAACACCTGCAATCCAAAGTCCGGCGACTGCGTCGTGCTGGCGATGAACGGCGGCAAACCCTGCGTCGACAACAACGTCTGCACCACGGCGTCAGCTTGCAAAGGCGGCGTGTGTGAAGCGAAAACTGTGCTGTCGTGCGATGACAAGAATCCCTGCACAGCCGACACGTGCCATCCGATCAACGGCTGTGTCACCAGCGTCATCACGGGCAGCTGTGACGATGGCGTGTTGTGTACCGACAACGACAGCTGCCAAAACGGCGGCTGCGTCGGCCAGAAGAAACCGTGTGACGACAACGTCGGCTGCACCTTCGATACCTGCACGCCAGCGTCCGGCATGTGCGCAAATACCCCGCAAAACAAGGCTTGTGATGACGCGAACCCTTGCACGGATGACCACTGCGACGCGACCAAAGGCTGCGTCAGCGTGCCGGCGGCGAAGGCGACGTGCGACGACGGTCAGAAGTGCACGGTGACGGCGTGCGCGTTTGGCAAATGTGTGGTGACCAGCGTCGACAAGACCGTACCGGGCTGCGCGTGCACGTCTCACAAGGACTGCGACGACAACAACTCGTGCACCCAGGATGCGTGTACGTCCGGCGACTGCGTGTTCGCTGTTGCCCCGCTAGAGGGTAAGCCTTGTGTCGACGCCAACCTCTGTCTAGCCGGCTCGACCTGCGGAAAGGGCGCATGTACGGGTGGAAAGCCGAAGGAGTGCAACGACGACAACCCGTGCACGACCGACAGCTGCAATCCGATGACCGGCGCGTGCGCGACCACCGTGAAGTCGAGTGGCACGGCCTGTGATGACGGGGATGTGTGCACGAGCTCGTCGGTCTGCAAAGTCGGCGTCTGC